>NZ_JBYSVZ010000002.1:43-259664 GCF_058986765.1 Allobosea sp. GW821-FHT03A12 | reverse complement strand
GTCGGACGAACCGGACGGGCATACCCCCGACCGTTCACCACAACCTCAGACCCAACCGTAGAATGCATGTTCATCACCTGCTCCTCAGGCGGCCGACTTCAGGCCGACGCCCATCTCGTCGAGAACCGACGAGACCGTGGCGACGAAATTGCGCATGTCCTGCGCGCCCAGCGCCCCGATGCAGCCGATCCGGAAGCTGTCAGCGACCGTGAGCTTGCCGGGGTAGATGACGTAGCCGGCATCCTTCAGCGCGTCGTAGAAGCGCTGGAAGACGAAGTTCTCGTCCTGCGGCATGTGGAAGGTGACGATGATCGGCGCCTGCCGGGCCGCCGGCAGTAGCGTCCGGAAACCGAGCTCCTGCATGCCCTCGATCAGGATGCGGGCATTGTCGGCATAGCGCTCGCCGCGCCCGGCGACGCCGCCCTCGGCCCAGAATTCCTGCAGCGCCGCATGGAAGGCGACGATGACGTGGATCGGCGGGGTGAAGCGATATTGGCCGGTGCGCTCGAAGCCGGCGTTCTGGTCATGGAGGTCGAGCACCAGCGTGGTGGCGTTGCCCTTGGTTTCGGCGAGCGCGCTCTTGCGGGCGATGACGAAGCCGAGGCCGGGAACGCCCTGGATGCACTTGTTCGAGGAGGCCGCGACCGCGTCGAAATAGACCTCGCGGCTGTCGAGCGGCAGGGCGCCGAAAGCGCTCATCGAGTCGATCAGCAGCCGGCGGCCATGGCGCTTGACCAGCGCCGCGATCGCCTCGACCGGGTTGCGGATGCCGCTGGTGGTCTCGCAATGGACCGAGAAGACGTGAGTGATGCCGGCATCCGCCACCAGCAGGCGGTCGACCTCGGCGAGATCGGGCGGCATGTCTTCGGCGGTCTCGTGGACGACGACGGCGCGCCCGGCGATCTCCAGGATGCGCTTGGCGCGCTGGCCATAGGCGCCGTTGATCAGCACCAGGATCTTGCCGTCGCGCGGCACGAAGGTGGTCAGCATCGCCTCGACCGCGAAGGTGCCGGAGCCCTGCATCGGCACGGTGACGAAATCCTCGCCGCCATGGATGACCTTCGGCAGCTCCTCGAGCACCGCCTTGTTGATCCCCACGAAAGTGGCGTCGCGCGAGCCCCAGTCATGCACCATCGCTTCCTTGATGGCCTTGCTCGTCGTCAGCGGACCGGGCGTCAGCAGAAGCGGGTCACCGGTTTCGGAGGAGGCAGGGCGGCGGGCCTGGGCCATGATGGTCTCGCGATGTCGTTGCGGCGGGTGATCTCGACGCTAGGATCGCGATTGACATAGGTCCAATACATCGTTTCCATATCATCTATAGATAGGATCTATGGCATGGCCATCAGCTATTCCGGGCTCTCCGCCTTCCATGCCGTGGCCGAGGCGCAGAGCTTCACCGGCGCCGCCAGGACGCGCAATGTCAGCCAGCCGACCCTCTCAGCCCAGGTCCGCGGGCTGGAGGATGCCTATGGCGTCCGGCTGTTCGATCGCGCCGGCCGGCAGGTGAAGCTGACCCCGCTGGGGCAGAGCCTGTTCGTCATCACGGCCCGGCTGTTCGCAGCCGAGGACGAGGCCCAGTCGCTGCTCGCCGGCAGCCGCACGCTGCAGCGCGGCCATCTGCGGATCGCGGCCGATAGCGCCACCCACGTCATGGCCACCCTCGCCCGCATGCGCGAGCGCTATCCGGGCCTGACCTTCTCGCTGACGATCGGCAACTCCTCGGAGGTCGTCGACCAGATCATGGACTTCGCCGCCGACGTCGCGATCACGGCGCGCGCCAACTCCGACCCGCGTATCTACAGCATCAGGCTGCGCTCCGACGACCTCGTCGCCTTCGTCTCGGACCAGCACGATCTGGCACGGCACGACCACCTGCCGATCGAGGCCTTCGCCGGCCAGGACATCGTCCTGCGCGAACGCGGCTCGATCACCCGGGAGGTCTTCGAGAACCGGCTGTCGGTCGCCGGGATCAAGCCGGCGAACCTGCTCGAGGTGCAATCGCGCGAGGCGGTCCGTGAGGCCGTCGCCTTCGGCTTCGGCATCGGCGTGGTCTTCGCCGCCGAGTTCAAGCCGGAAGCCGGCCTGAAGCGCATCGTCATCACCGGGGCCGAGTTCGACGTCGGCGAATATGTCGTCTGCCGGGCGGAGCGCCAGCGCCTGCCGCTGGTGCGCAGCTTCTTCGAGACGGTCCAGGATCTCCAGGAAGAGCGCTGAATCCAGCCGCCCCGGGACCAGATTCAGGCGAGCGCCTCGACCATGGCCGGCCAGCGCTGGCGCCAGGGGCGCGCCTGCTCATAGGCCGCCGCGACCTTCAGGACCCGCTCGTCGTCGCGCCAGGGGCCGACGATCTGCAGGCCGACCGGCAGCCCGGCATCGGTCCAGCCCGCGGGGACGGAGATCGCGGGATGACCGGTCAGGTTGAACACCGAGGTGAGCCCGAGCTGCTCGAAGGGCGAGTTGATCGCGACACCATCGATGATCGCCGGGTAGTTGATCCCGAGCGGAAAGGCCGGGACCGGCGTGGTCGGCGTGACGATGACGTCATACTGCTCGAACAACCTCCGGACCCGATGATAGATCGCGGATTGGGCCCTTTCGGCCAGGCCGACCTGCGTCGCCGTCGCCCGTGCTGCGAGCTCGGCGCGCAGGCCCATCAGCGGGTCGATCTCGTCCTTGCGCCCGGGTTAGACGTCGTCGATCAGCGCCGCCCGCAAATAGGCGTTGATCAGGCCGTAGGGGCCGATGCTGTCGCGGAAATCGACATCGATCTCGCTGACCTCCGCGCCCAGGCCCTCGAACGCCGTCAGCGCCTCCTGGCAGAGCCTCCGCACCGCGGCTTCGACGGGAACGACGTTGAGATTGGGGCTGTAGCCGACCCGCAGGCCCTTAATCGAGAGATCGCCGGTCGCGGCGGCGAGGAAATCGTGCGGCCCGTCGGCCAACGACGTCGGGTCGCGCGGATCGGGCCCGGCCATGAGCTGCAAGGCGAGCGCCGCATCCGCGACCGTGCGGGTGATCGGGCCATGGCAATTGCGGATCGGATGCCAGAGCATCGGATCCTCGGCCGCGATCCGGCCGACGGAGGGCTTGAGCCCGACGAGGCCGCAGAACGCGGCGGGGATGCGGATCGAACCGGCGAAGTCGCTGCCTTCAGCCAAGGCGCCCATGCCGGTCGCGACCGCTGCCGCAGCCCCGCCGCTAGAGCCGCCCGGCGTGCGCCCGGTGTCCCAGGGATTGCTGGTCGCTCCGAAAATCATGTTGTCGGTGACGCCCTTGCAGCCATTGTCGGGCGTATTGGTCTTGCCGATCAGCACGCCGCCGCCACGCTCGCGCAGGCGCTCGGCGACGATGTCGTCGCGGGTCGGGACGCCGTCGAAGACCTTCGATCCCATGGAGGTGCGGATGCCCGCCGTGGCGGTCAGGTCCTTCAGCGTATAGGGCACGCCATGCAGGGAGCGGAGCTTCTCGCCGCGCGCCACCGCCTCGTCCGCGGCCTTCGCCTGCTTGCGCGCCAGCTCGGCCGTCACGGTCACGACCGCGTTGATACCGGGGTTCAGCTGCTCGATCCGGGCCAGCGCCGCTTCGGTCACCTCGCTGGAGCTGATCAGCTTGCTGCGGATGCCAGCCGCCAGCTCCAGGGCGCTCCACGAACACAGGTCATTCCGATCGGCCATGCGACTTGTCCCCACCGCTCTACCCGTTCCGAGCCGCCGGCATCTGAGATCCAAATGCCGGCATTTCACACAATCGATTGCAAAGATAAACCCAAAACAAGCAGCCTAGGCCGCGACGCGCACGCCCTCCTCGGCGCCCTTGCGCTGGGGCTCGATGCCGAGCGTCCCGACGACGAGGATCATGATCATCAGCGCACTCGCCATCAGCGTCAGCACGCCAGCGACGCCGTATTGAGTGAACAGCGGACCGATGAAGAGCGGCACGACGATGCTGGCGCTGCGCCCCGCGGCATTGCACAGGCCGACCCCGCGCAGGCGGAAGGCGGTCGGGAACAGCTCCGGCACATAGATCGCGAACAGCGCGGCGACCAGCACATAGATCGGGATCGTCAGCAGGAAGCCGATGACGGCGGTCATTGTGGAACTGGCCGACAGCCCGAACAGGACACTGAGCCCGATGGCGATGGCCGATGCGCCGATGATGGTGGGCTTGCGGCCGAAGGCGTCCGCCGAGACTGCCCCGAGCGACGCCCCGATCGGGCCGCCAAGGGCCATAACCAGCGCAAAGCCGGTGCTGCGCGCGATGCTCTCGCCCTGCCCGACGAAGAAGGTCGGCAGCCAGGTGATGAAACCGTAGATCAGCGTGTTCACCACCATCAGCGCGATGCAGCCGACGATGAGGCGCGTCAGATAGGGCCGGCGGAAGAGCTGGCCGGCGCCGAGCGGGACCTCGTCCTCGGCCGATGCCTGCACCGGCGGCAGCGGCCCCATGGCGCTGGCGGACTGCTCGAGCTTCGCGACCAGCGCCTCAGCCTCCGCCTCGCGCCCGGCGGCGGCGAGCCAGCGCGGCGATTCCGGCAGGTCGCGGCGCAGCAGCCAGGCGACCAGGGCCCCGATCGCGCCGAGCACGAACATCACGCGCCAGCCGAAGGTCGGCACCAGCAGCCAGGCCGTCAGGGCCGAGGCCGGCAGGCCCGCCGTAACCAGCGTGCCGATGAAGCCGGACCAGCGGCCGCGAACCCGCGCCGGGAAGAATTCGGTGATGATCGAGTAGCCGACCACGGCCTCGGCGCCGAGGCCAAGCCCCATCAGGAAGCGCAGCACGATCAGCGTTTCCATATTCGGGGCGAAGGCCGAGGCGAGCGCCGCCGCGCCGAACAGGATCAGGTTCGTCTGATAGGTCACCCGGCGGCCATAGCGGTCGCCCCAGAAGCCGGTGAGGAGCGCGCCGAGCGTCATGCCGACGAAGGTCGCCGAAATGAACAGCCCGTTCTGCGCCAGCGTCGAGAAGCCCGATTTGTAGGCGGCGCCGAGCACGCTGGCCGCGATGTAGATGTCGAAGCCTTCGAAGAACATGCCGACCGCAACGAGCCCGAAGATCTTGCGATGCAGCGGCGTGATCGGCAGCCGATCGAGCCTCGCTCCGATGGTGTTGACCGACATTGGCCTCCCCTCCCTGTTTTCTGGTGATCGGCGCCCGCCCGATGCTGGCCGAGCCGGTCGCGCGTCAGTCGATGACAGCGGCGCCCTGGATTTCGATGAGCATGGTCGGGTCGGCGAAGCCCGTGACCGTGATCGCGGCGCTGGCCGGGAAGTCGGAGCCGAAGATCTCGGCGCGGATCTCGGTCATCCGCGTGGTGTGGCGCGGGTCGGTCAGGAAGACCGTGACGGTGACGATGTCCTTCAGCGTGGCGCCGGCTTCCTTCAGCGTCGCCTCGATATTGCGGAAGGTCTGGTAGGTCTGCGCCTCGAAATCGCCGGCGAGCGATTTGCCCTCGTTGTCCTTCTGGCCTGTATGGCCGGCGAACCAGACGGTGCGCCCGCCCTGTGTGATCACCGCCGGCGAGAAGGCGCGCGACTGCTGCCAGGTGCCGCGAACATAGGTCTTGGTCATGATGTCCTCACTTTGGCTTTCGCTTCTTACAAACGATTGCAGAAGCGTTTCTCGCCGTCAAGCCCCATCCAGCGCCCTACTGCATGCGCCTGCATCAGGCCAGGCATGGACAGCACGCAATCGGCGATGTCATAATCGCAACCGATTGTAGAAAAATTGCAATCGCGGGCAGCGTCGGCTGCGCTGATCTGCAACAAGAATTCGGGCTGGATCATCGGTGAAAGCGAAATTGTCCCAGCAGCGCGTCGGCAGCGGCCGGCGTACCGTCACCATGAAGCAGGTGGCCGAGCTCGCAGGCGTCCACGTCTCCACCGTATCGCGCGCGCTCAATCCGGCGACGCGGCCGATGGTAGTGGCGGAGGCGGTCGCGCGGGTGATGAAGGCCGCCAATACCCTGGGCTATCGCCTCGATCCGGTCGCCGCCTCCCTGCGCACCGGGCGTTCGCGGCTGGTCGGCGTGCTCGTCCCCGATATCGCTACCAGCGTCTTCACGCCGATCCTGACCGGCGCGACGGCGCGGCTCTCGGCCCATGGCTATTCGGCGATGGTCGCCTATGTCGGCGGCGATGCGAGGCAGCAGCTCGATCTCGCCGGCGACCTGATCGCCCGCCGCGTCGACGGCCTGATCCTGGCCACCGTCAGCCTCGACGATCCGCTGGTCGGCTTCTGCCTCGCCGAAAAGCTGCCGGCCGTGCTGGTCAACCGCGCCGAGAAGGAGGCCAGGGTGCCGGCCGTCGTCTCGGACGACATGCGCGGCATGCAGCTCGCCATCGACCATCTCGTGGCGCTCGGGCACAGCCGGATCGGACATCTCGCCGGCCCGCAGCAGCATTCGACCGGACTGCTGCGGCGGCAGGGCTTCCTGCAGGCGCTGGCCGCGCACGGGCTCCAGGCGCATGGCCTGATCGAGGCCGGCACCTATACCCGCGAGGAAGGCGCGCAGGCGGCGCGGCGCCTGATCGATGGCCGTCCCGAGATCACCGCCATCGTCGCAGCCAACGACCTGCTCGCGCTCGGCGCCTATGATGCGCTGCGCGAGCATGGCCTGACCTGCCCCGACGACCTCGCCATCATCGGCCATAACGACATGCCCCTGGTCGATCTCGTCCAGCCGCCGCTGACCACGATCCGCATCAGCCATGAGGAAATGGGCCGCCAGGCCGCCGATCTCCTGCAGCAGACGATCGAGGCTGCCGACAGCCCCGTCCGCAATGTCGTGCTGCCGCCGCGGCTGATCGTGCGGGGCTCGACCGCCGCGCCGCGCAAGGGGCGCATCAAGAGCAAAGCCTGAGCGACCGAGACCGCGACGACCTCAGGCGAGCGCGAGCTGCCGGAAGCCGTCGTCGATATAGCGGTCGACAGTCCCGAGCTCCGACCCGCCATTGCCATGGCGCCGGCGCAGATCGATGACGCAATCCGCCCCGGCCGGATCGATGGCGAGCGTGCGCGCCAGGCCCCCTTCCGTCACCAGCATCCGATAGGCCTCGTCGAGCACGGCGCGGACCGCCGGCTGCTTCTCGGCCAGGATCGCGCAGGCCTCGGCCTTGTTCGAGGGATCGCCCAGCCATGCCAGGCTGCGGTGGAAGGCGCGGATGAACCGGACGATAAGCTCGGGATGCGCCTGTGCGAAGGACCGCCGCGCCGCGCCGACGATGCCCTGGTAGGGGCCGAGAATCGACCGGGCCGAGAGCAGGCGGACGCTGCCCGCCCCCTCCGCCGCCAGGCAAAGCGGCGCGTTCAGCAAGGTCGCGGCACAGTCTCCATCCTTCAGCGCCTGCAGGCGCTCGGCGCCGGTGCCCACGGCCTTGTAGGCGACGTCGCCCTCGGACATCCCGGCGCGCCGCATGATCTCCTTCAGCACGAAGGCGTAGCCGGTCGTCAGCGCGTCGACGGCGAGCGTGCTCCCGCGCAATTGCGCCGGCGCCTCGACCCCTGGCCGCGTCATCAGGCTCAGCAGGCCGTCATCCACCCCCATGAAGGCGAAGAAATCGGCAGTCTCGCCGAGAGGCTCCTCGCCCTGCCCGCTGGCATAGGCGATCACATTGTCGATCGAGGAGAGCGCGATCGCGGCCGCTCCGGAATGCAGCGCACGCGCCATGTGCCGCGAATTCGGCGTCAGGGTAAGCGTCAGCTCCAGACCCTGCTCCGCGAAGAAGCCGCGTGCCTGCCCGGCCCAGACCGGCCAGTTCGAGGCGCCGGCGAAGGCGATGATGTCGAGCTTGGTCATGATCTCCCGCCTTTGGGCCGCCAGCGGCCGCGCGCTCGAATGCTGAGCGCGGAGTCCTTTCTGCAATCGATTGTAAGAAAAATCAAGCGAGAGGCCGCGACGTATGTCCGGCAGACCGGAGGGCGAGCGCCCTCGCCGGGGCGCAGGCAAAATCAGGCGCAGCCTCGCCGAGCTTGGTTTCAGGCGCCGAGGATCGTCAGGATGATGCGCACCGGCTGGTCGCCGACATTCCTGAACCAATGCTCGGTATCGACCAGCACCGTCGCGGTGTCGCCGGCGTCCAGTGTGATCGTCTCCTGCCCGGCGTGGATCTCGAGACGGCCGGTGAGAATGTGGAAGATCTCGCGAGTTCCCGGCTTATGCGGCGCAAAGCGGTTCGACGTCGCTCCCGGCGGAACGCTATAGGACAGAAGCTCCAAATCCGGCGTCGGGCGCGCCAGCGTCAGCCGCTCGATTCCCGTCACATCGTCGAAGAAGCGCAGATTCTCGCCGTCGCGGGTGATCTTGGCATTGTCGCGCTCGACAAGCTCGGAGAGCTCCAGGCCGAGACCGCGTGCAATGGCGATCGCGTTCCGCAGCGTCGGGCTGAGCAACCCGCGCTCGACCCGCGACAACGCAGCTGCAGAAACTCCGCTCGTCCCGGCGAGCTGGTCGAGCGTCACGCCGAGCTGCGTGCGACGCGTGCGCACGGCGTTCCCGAACCGGACATCCTGATCCTGCGACTCTACCTCCACACGGCACCCCTGCGCTTGACAAATTGCATATTAGCAAAAATAATTTCTGATCTGCAAATCAAAGGCACCCCATGTCCACCCTCCTCAGCGCATTGCCGGCGCTGTCCACCATTCTCGCCCTCGCCTTCGGAGCGCGCTCGCTCCACGCCGCCCTTCTTGGCGTCGGCACAGCCGCGCTCGCCATCCTGCTGGCCTTCCCGCTCCCGCCGGACAGCATCCTGCCGGCCACCTTGCGCTGGACCCCTATCCTGATGGAAGTCCTGCTGATCGTCGCAGGCGGGCTGCTGCTGTCGGAGGTGCTGCGGCAGGCGGGTGGTCAGGCCGCGCTGGCGAGCTGGATCCGCGGACGCGCCGGCCAGGGCGTCGGCGCCATCCTGCTCGTCGTGCACGGCGTCACGCCATTCGCGGAATCGCTGACCGGCTTCGGCATCGGCGTCACCATCGGCATCCCCTTGCTGGCCCATTTCGGCTTGCCGGCCCGCAAGGTCGCGGTGATCGGCCTGCTCGGCCTCTGTGCGGTGCCATGGGGCTCGATGGGGCCAGGAACGCTGATCGCAGCGACCATGTCCGGCCTCTCTTTTCGTGATCTGGGCGTCGCATCCGCCGCGATCAGCATCGTCCCCTTCGTCGTGACCGGAATCATCGCCGCCTGGCTCGCCGCTGCGCCAGAGGAGCGGGGCAAGGCAGTCCTGCAGGGAGTGCTGTCCGGCGTCGCGCTGACGCTCGCGATCGCAGTGGCCAATATCCTGTTCGGGACGGCGCCCGCCGGCGCCATCGGCGCGCTCGTCATGATCGTCCTGTATGTCCTCGCCGGACATCGACGTGGCGGCACGACACGGCTGGATACTGTCGGGAGCCGGGCGCTGTGGAGCTATGCCATCCTGCTCGGCGGCGTGCTGGCCGCCGGCTGGGCCGTGCGGGCAAGCGGCCTGTCGGAGAACTGGCGCTATCTCGGCTCGCCCGCGCTCTGGCTGTTCATCGCCGCGGCCTGGTTCGCGCGCGGACGGCCGGACCGCCAGTCGCTGCGCAAGGCCTGGGCGTCCTGGCGCGAGGTCGCACCGGTCACCGGCCTGTTCATCCTGCTCGGCATTCTGATGGCGGTGTCGGGCATGGCCGCGCACCTCGCCCGGACCCTGGCGGGAGCCGGCACGGCCTACCTCGCCGCCGCCCCATTTGTCGGCGCGGTGGGCGGCTTCGTCACCGGCTCCAACGCCGGCGCGAATGCGATGTTCGCGACCACCCAGGCCGAGATCGCCCGCTCGCTCGGCGTCGACGTGCTCTGGTTCATGGCGGTCCACAATGTCGCGGCGGCCTTCCTGTTGATGGCCTCGCCAGGGAAGATCGAGATGGCCGTGCAACTCTCGCCTGCCGGCGCGGCCGAGCATCGCCGCTGGATCCAGCTGGCGATGCTGGGCATCGCCTTCGTCGTGGTCGCAACGCTGGCAGCACTGAACATCATCCACGGCGTACGCTGAGCGGGCGCGATCCATCACGGCATCTACACCACCGACATCGACACCGCCTTCGCCATGGCGGACCGCATCGAGGCCGGCGGCGTGATCATCAACGGCCCCGGCACCTGGCGCGTCGACCATATGCCCTATGGCGGCACCGGCACCTCGGGCTTCGGACGCGAGGGCGTGCGCTACGCGGTCGAGGAATTCACCCGGCCCAAGGTCATCGTGGTCAGGCCTACCTTGCGGGCGCGTGGCTGATCGCTGCGGTCGGGCACGCCCGCCGCGCGAGTGCTCACGGCTACAGAAATTTGGGCCGGCGGGATAACGAGTTCCTGCCGCCACCAAAATCGACAGCAAGCATCTCTTGAGAAGCATTCTTCGAGAAATACATTCTCGTTGACGCTCCTATGATCGAGCTTCAAGCTTTACCGTGCAGCGACGGTCTCCGTGACTGGAGCGCTGCAGTATTCTCATGCGTCCGACATGCCAACCGTGGGACATGCGTCGACCGTGTCGGCAAGCAACGGCGCCGAGGTGCCTCGGCGGCCTCGACGCGATAAGACTGCGCAAACGCAATGGCGGAGTCTGGCCTCCGCAGGATCGACGATGAGCTGGATCGAGGTCACCTATCATCTGCGCGGCTCGGCCGCGGATGCCGAAGCGCGGGCGCGTGCGGTCGCCGTCGAGCAGAGCATCGAGATGCCGCCCGAGGCGGTCGACGACGCCTTCGTCCTCGGCGAGATCCTCGGCCGCGTCGTCGCGGTCGAGCCAAGGAGCGACAGCCTGCAGGCCATCCGTATCCGGCTCTCCGCCGCGACGGTGGGCGACGATGCGGGCCAGCTCCTCAACATGCTGTTCGGCAACTCCTCGCTGCACGATGACCTGACGCTTGCCGAAGTCGTCGTGCCGCCGGACCTGCGCGCTGCCCTGGGCGACGGCCCGCAGGTTGGCCTCGACGGCCTGCGCGGACGTGTCGGAGCGCAATCGCGCGCCCTGACCTGCTCGGCCTTGAAGCCGCAGGGGCTGCCGCCGGAGGACCTTGCGCGCCTGGCGGAAGCCTTCGCGCTCGGCGGCATCGACTACGTCAAGGACGATCACGGGCTGGCGACGCAAGCCTACAGCCCGTTCCCGCAGCGGGTTTCGGCCTGCGCCGACGCGGTGCGCCGCGCCACCGCCCGGACCGGCCATCCCACCCGCTATGTGCCGAGTCTCTCCGGCAGCCTCGACGCGGTACGCGAGCAGTTGCGCGTCATCACGGAGGAAGGGCTCGACACGGCAATGGTCGCACCGGCGATCCTCGGTCTTTCCAATGTCCAGCAGCTCAGGCGCGACTATCCCGATATCGCCTTCCTCGCCCATCCGAGCCTCGCAGGCGCGGCGCGGATCGAGCCGGCCTGCCTGACCACGCTCTGGCGGCTCGCCGGCATCGATGCGGTGATCTTCCCCAACCATGGCGGCCGCTTCGGCTATTCCGAAGAGACCTGCCGGCGGATCGCGCAGGCCGCGCTCGCGCCCACGCCGGGGCTCGCGGCGATCGCCCCGGTGCCGGCCGGCGGCATGAGCGTCGCGCGCGTTCCGGAAATGCTCGACTTCTACGGCCGCGACGTCATGCTGCTGATCGGCGGCAACCTGCTTGCCGAGGGCGACAGGCTGAGCGAAGCCACGGCCGCGTTCGTCGCCACGGTCCACCAGCACTCGCAAGAGCAAGCTCCGGCAGAAAGCCATGCCTGACACCAGCAAGGACGACGCCCCCAATCTGCGCCGGTACGAAGACGGCTTTGCCTGGCAGGGCGTCGAGCGGCTCACCTACAAGCAGGATGGCGATGCGCCCTTCCGCGACGTCTCCCGCCAGATCCTGTTCTCGCGGCCGGACCTTGCCGGCGAACTGCGCTATTTCGAGGTCGGCCCCGGCGGCCACACCACCTTGGAACGCCATGGCCACGTCCATGCGGTGGTCATCGTCCGTGGCCACGGGCGCTGCCTCGTCGGCTCGCAGGTGAGCGGGATCGGCCCACTCGACCTCGTCACCATCCCCGGCTGGACCTGGCACCAGTTCCGGGCCGGGCCCAATGAGCCGCTCGGCTTCCTCTGCCTGGTCGACGCCACTCGCGACCGCCCTGCCCTGCCGACAGCGGAGGAACTGGCTGCCTTGCGGGCCTCGCCGGAGATCGCCGCCTTCCTCGACGGCTGAGCGCGCCCGCAGCACGCCATCCTCAACGCCTATCCACTCGCCAGGCGCGACGCTCGTTGCAGCGCGCCCTCCAGCCTTGCCTTGCAGCCACCGGAAAATAGATCGATGTAGTAGACTTCTAAGCAAGGGGCCGGCAGTGCTGACCAGCAAGGGCAAATACGGCATCAAGGCGATGGTCCACCTTGCCGGGCTGAGGACCGGCGAGACCGCGCAGATCGCCGAGATCGCCCAGCGCAACACCATCCCGAAGAAGTTCCTCGACGCCATCCTGCTGGACCTGCGCAAGGCCGGCCTGCTGCGCAGCAAGAAGGGGCCGGGCGGCGGCTATGCGCTGGCGAAGCCGGCCGGGGGCATCACGCTCGGCGCGGTGATCCGGGCGCTGGAAGGGCCGATCGCGCCGATCGACTGCGCCAGCCAGTCGGCCTTCAGGCCATGCCAGGACTGCGACGACATCGAGGCCTGCATCGTCCGTTCCGCGATGCGCGAGGTGCGCGACGCCATGGCGGCCGTGGTCGACGAGACGACCATCGCCGATCTGGCTGCCCGCGCCGCGGCCTACAAGCCCGAGATCGACTTCGCGATCTGAGGGCGATCTCCTCCCTGGCACCGGACCGAAAAGTGGAATCCGCTTTTCGGAATAATCCGATGCGATAACAATGTGATAGATCATCGTGACCGCGCCCGTTCGGACGCGCGATGATCAGGAATCGATCACGCTGCACCCGGGCGCTTCCGCCCGAATGCAGCGTGACCTCAAGCCGGCCTGCCGGTCAAACCAGGTCGGCCCGAGCCGATCCCGATTTAGCCCCGCGAAGCCGCGATGCTCTCGCTCCGCAGGCGCTCATAATTGGCCTGATCGACCGGAACCGCATCGGGATTGCCGAGATCGTTCATCCGGACGCGGTAGGTCTCGCGAGCCGACCAGGCGGCCGCCGCAGCAATCGTGCAGATAGCCAGGGCGATCGCGCCGACCACCAGCGGGACGTTCTGCGAGCCCGGAGGAGCCACCGTGGCGAACAGGGCCGGCAGCAGCGCGGTGACGGCGGTGCCGAGGTTCTGCGAGATCGCCATCGAGGAGACGCGGGTCCGGGTCGGGAACAGCTCTGGAAAGAAGCTCGGGAAGACCGCGTTATAGCCCTGGTAGACCACGCCCCACATCAGCAGCGACATCACGATCGCCAGCGGCACGCTGTGGATCGAGATCGCATAGAGATAGCCGAAGGCCAGCAGGCCGGAACCGAGGGCGCCGACGATGATGGGCAGGCGGCGGCCGAACTTGTCGGAGAGGTTCCCGACATAGGGGATCACCAGGCAGGCGACGATGTTCCCCATCACCGGGATCCAGAGATAGACGTCCTTGTGGAAGCCGATGCCGTAGGCGGCCTGGACCGCATAGGCGGCGCCGAAGATAGTGGCCACGACCGGGATGACGTTCATCAGCGCCATCAGGATGACGCGGATCATGTCGGGCCAGGTGGTCTGGATCGCCTCGATGACCGGCGAGCGCGGCGTCGCGTTCTGGCTGCCTTCCTCCTTGAAGGCCGGGGTCTCGTCGACCTCGCGGCGGATGATCCAGCCGGCGATGATGACGACGAAGCTCAGCAGGAAGGGAATGCGCCAGCCCCAGCTGTTGAAGGCGGCTTCCGGCATGAAATGGGCCAGCGGCAGGAAGACGGCCGCCGCCAGGATCTGCCCCGCCTGCACGCCCTGCAGCGTATAGCTGGCATAGTAGCCGCGGCGGCCGAAGGGGGCGTGCTCGAGGATCATCGAGCTCGCTCCCGAGATCTCGCCGGCGACGGCGAAGCCCTGGATCAGGCGCATGACGACGAGCAGGATCGGCGCGAGGATGCCGACCTGCTCATAGGTCGGGAGCAGGCCGACCGCGATGGTCGAGAAGCCCATCAGGAACATGCACAGGATCAGCACGTTCTTGCGTCCGTGCGTGTCGCCCCAGTGGCCCAGCACGAAGGCGCCGATCGGGCGGGCGACATAGCCGACGCCGTAGGTCGCCAGCGAGGCGACGATCGCCACGGTCGGATTGCTCGAAGGAAAGAAGATCTGCGGGAAGATCAGCGACGCAGCGGTCGCGTAGATGAAGAAGTCGTAATACTCCAGCGCCGAACCGATCCAGCCGCTCGCGGCGGCCTTCTTGGATTGCTGCCTATGCTGGATGTCAGCATGCAAAGCTGCCGTCATGTTCCACTCCCGATATGATTGACTTGTTTCTGTTTTCTGAGCGCCGCGGCATTTGGCACGACGCGTAGTCAAGGCAGGCATAGGCCGCGACGATCCGGCGCCGCTCCCGTAAGACACGTGAAACTCACGACGTGTTCGAAGTCCGGCCGTCCCCGACGACCTATCTCACTTGCAGGGAAACCCGGGACGAGAAGCAGATGGTCAGCAAGCCCGGCCGCACCGCGGGATCGGCTCTCGTCGACAGCGGCGCGACTGCGTCCGCGCGAGCATCGAGCAGCCCATGGCAGGGATAGGTCTTGTGCAATCTCTCCTCCTGCTCATAACCTACCAAGACGAAATCGCGATGAATAATGCAAACTACGCTGAAATTCATAATCTGCAGATTATGCATCCTTGAGGAAGCGCTCGGTTGAGCAGCCCGCCAGGTGTGCTGTTTCCGCCGCGCCGGCCTCCCGGCAAGCGACCGATGCCCTAAGCCTCCGGCAACGCGACGCGTGGTTCCCGTGCGCGGCTCCTTGAAACGTTTCAGATGGCCTTCGGGCTACACTTCCTCCGCCAGCCGGGTATCGTTGCCCGGCGAATCCTCGCCGGGCTCTCGCCCAGCGAGCTCAGGTCATGCAGGCGCCCGCCGTCGGGAAGGGACAGATGATGAAGACGTCGATTGCCACGGTCTCGCTGTCCGGCAACCTCTCGCAGAAGCTCGAAGCCATTGCAGGCGCCGGCTTCGACGGCATCGAGATCTTCGAGCAGGACTTCCTCGCCTCGGATTTCACGCCCGGCGAGGTCGGCCAGATGGTGCGCGACGCCGGGCTCGAGATCACGCTGTTCCAGCCCTTCCGCGATTTCGAGAGCCTGCCCGAGCCCCATCGCAGCCGGGCCTTTGCCCGCGCCGCCCGCAAGTTCGAGCTGATGAACCAGCTCGGCACCGATCTCGTGCTGGTCTGCTCCACCACCCACCCGGCCGCCATCGGCGGCATCGACCGCATGGCCGCGGATTTCCACGAGCTCGGCGACCTCGCCAAGCAGCATGGCGTGAGGGTCGGCTTCGAGGCGCTGTGCTGGGGCCGCTTCGTCAACGACCACCGCGACGCCTGGGAGGTGGTGCGCCGTGCCGATCACCCGAATGTCGGCCTGATCCTCGACAGCTTCCACACGCTGGCGCGCCGGATCGCCCCCGACTCGATCCGTTCGATCCCCGGCGACCGGATCTTTTTCGTGCAGCTCGCCGATGCGCCGGCGATCGACATGGACCTGCTCTACTGGTCACGCCATTTCCGCAACATGCCCGGCGAGGGCGATCTTGACGTCACCGGCTTCATGCGCGCCGTGGCCGCGACCGGCTATGCCGGGCCGCTGAGCCTGGAGATCTTCAACGACCAGTTCCGCTCCGGCCTGCCGCGGCTGGTGGCGCAGGACGGCCATCGCAGCCTGATCCAGCTGATGGACCGCGTCCGCCGGGTCGAACCGGCCCTGCCCGCGGACCTGCCCGCCTTCCCGCCGCCCGCGCCAGTCGCGGGCGTCGAGTTCATCGAATTCGCCACCAGCGCCGAGGAGGCACCGGGCGTCGAGGCGTTGCTGCACTCCTGCGGCTTCGACAAGACCGGCAGCCATGTCTCGAAGCCCGTAAGCCTGTGGCGCCAGGGCGGCGTCAACGTGCTGGTCAACACCGACGCCAGCGGCTTCGCCCACAGCTCCTATGTGGTCCATGGCACCGCGGTCTCGGAGATCGCGCTGATGCTGCCCGATGCGCGCGCCGCCTTCGAACGGGCGAGCGCGCTGCTCGCCCAGCCGCATGCGCAGGCCTCCGGCGAAGGCGAACTGAGCATCCCCGCCATTCGCGGCGTCGGCGGCAGCGTCCTGCGCTTCCTCGACGCGAGTTCGGATCTCGGCCGTATCTGGGAGATCGACTTCAGGACGAGCCCGGCCGGCGCCGGCGCCGGGCTGACCCGGGTCGATCATCTCGGCCAGACCATGCCCTATGACGAGATGCTGAGCTGGTCGCTGTTCTACACCAGCATCTTCGACGCCCATAAGTCGCCGGTCGTCGACGTCGTCGATCCCGACGGGCTGGTGCGCTCGCAAGCGGTGCAGTCCGGCGGCCTGCGCGTCACGCTGAACGGGGCCGGCGCGCGGGGGACCCTCGCCGGGCGCTTCATCGAGGACAGCTTCGGTTCTTCCGTCCAGCATATCGCCTTCGCCAGCGACGACATCTTCGCCACAGCGGCTGCGATGGCCGAGCGCGGCTTTCCTGTCCTGCAGATCGGCGCGAACTACTACAACGACGTTGAGGCCCGCTTCGGGCTGCAGCCAGCGCTGGTCGAGCGGATGCGCCAGGCTAACATCCTCTATGACGAGGATGCCGGCGGTCAGTTCTTCCAGTTCTATTCGGCGCCGCGGCCCGACGGCTTCTTCTTCGAGATCGTGCAGCGGCAAGGCAATTATCAGGGCTATGGCGCGCCGAACGCCCCCTTCCGCATCGCCGCACAGAAGCGCGCGGCGCGGCCGGCGGGGATGCCGAAGCGCTAAAGCAATTCCAGCAAAAGTGCGCAGCGGTTTTGCGTCCGGAATTGCGCACGAACAAAGCTCTAACCTTGCCGGTCGGCATTCTCCTTGGTCAGCCGTTCCAGCAGGTCGAGGCCGGGAACCGCCGGTCCGCCCTGGCGCTTGGTCAGGCCGACCGCGCCCGACAGGAAGCGGGCGCCGGTCGAGATCTCGCAGAGATCGCCGCGGTCCAGATCGTCGGCGACGACGCCGCGCGAGATGAACCAGACCGCATCCGAGCCGAGCAGGATCGCGCGCCCCACCGGCAGGGCGACCGTCTCGAAGGCAGGCTGCAGTCCGGCCAGGTTGAACGTCAGCAGATAATCGTCGACCGCCCGGCGGATGATCGCGGTGGCGGGCGGCAGCAGCACCGGCACGCGCGCCAGCAATTGCGCCACCGGCTCGCCGCGCAGCGGATGGTCGCCGCGGGCGACCAGCGTGATCTCCTCCTCGTAGAGATGGGCGAAGACCAGGCCGGCCATCTCGCTGGCCACCGGCATGCGCCCGAGCATCAGGTCGATCGCCCCCTCGCGCAGCAGCCCGACCAGATAGGAATGCGGCCCGGTCTCGATCGCCAGCACGGTCTCGGGCGCGATCTCGCGGAAGCGCAGCGCCACCCGCGGAAACAGGCGCGTCGCCGCCGTCGGCAGCACGCCGACCCGGATCGTGCTGCCCGGCGCGCCCGGATGCAGCGCCGCTGCACCCGCTTCGAAGGCCTGCAGGCCGATGCTGGCATGGCGGCGGAAGAGCGCGCCCTGCTCGGTCAGCACGAGGCGCCGCTTCTCGCGCCGGAACAGCGGCGTCGCCAGCAAGGTCTCCAATTCCGCGAGGGTTCGGCTCAGGGCCGGCTGCGTGATGCCCTGGCGACGCGCGACCGCCGACAGGCTACCTTCGACCGCGATATCCAGGAAAGCTCGGATATGACGCAGTTTGACGGCAGGGTGCATAATCATTTGATTATGTATCCTAGCGATCTTTGCATTATTCGGGCCGGTATCACCTTGATAGGTTATGGCCAGGAGGAGAGATCGTGCAAGCCCTTACCCGCCCCTATGGTGCTCTCCACTATCGCACGGACGGTCCGGCGGACGCTCCGACGGTCATCTTCGCCAACTCGCTCGGCACGGATCTGCGGCTCTGGGATGCGGTCCTGCCGCTTCTGCCCCGGGATCTGCGCTATATCCGCTACGACAAGCAGGGCCACGGCCTCTCGACGCTGGGCGGCGGCACCGATATCGCCGACCATGCCGACGATGCCATCGCGCTGATCGAGGCGCTCGCCGGCAAGCCGGTCGTCTTCGTCGGGCTCTCGATCGGCGGCCTGATCGGCCAGACCGTCGCGAGCCGGCGTCCCGAGCTGGTCCGCGCTCTCGTCCTCTCGAACACCGCCGCCAAGCTCGGCACGGTCGAGAGCTGGCAGGCCCGCATCGACGCCATCACCGGCCATGGGCTGGAGCATATCGCCGACGCCGTCATGGAGCGCTGGTTCGCCCCGGCCTTCCGCGCCACGCCGGAACTCGCGCTCTGGCGCGCCATGCTGACCCGGACGCCGGCGGACGGCTACATCGCCGCCTGCAAGGCGCTCTCCCGGGCCGACCAGACCGCCGCGACCGCGGCCTTGCGCCTGCCCGCTTTGGCGATCGCCGGCGATGCCGACGGCGCCTCCCCGGCCGAGGTGGTCGAAGCGACCGCCGCGCTGATCCCCGGCTCCGCCTTCCACGTCATTCCCGGCGCGGGCCACCTGCCCTGCGTCGAGAAGCCCGCGGCCTATGCCGCGATCCTGTCCCCGTTCCTGAGGGCCCATGCTCATGACTGAGCTTGCCGACAAAGGCATGTCGATCCGCCGCCGCGTGCTGGGCGAGGCCCATGTCGACCGCGCCGAGGCCAACAAATCCGAGTTCGACGCCCCATTCCAGGCGCTGATCACCGACGCGGCCTGGGGCCATGTCTGGGCCCGCGACACCCTGCCGACGCGCGAGCGCTCGATGATGACGATCGCGCTCCTGGCCGGGCTCGGCAATTACGAGGAGCTTGCCCTGCATCTGCGCGCCACGCGCAACACCGGGGCGAGCAAGGACGACGTGATGGAAGCCCTCCTCCACGTCGCGATCTATGCCGGCGTCCCGCGCGCCAACCACGCCATCAAAATCGCGAAGGACATCTTCGCAGCCATGGCTCAGGACGAGCAGGCATAAGAAAAGAGAGGAAACGCCATGAAACCAGCGGAGTTCTACCAGCGTGACCGGACCTGGCAGCCGCCGGCGCTGACGCCCGACTACAAGACCTCGGTCGGGCGCAGCCCGCGCCTGGCGATGCTCTCGCTCCAGGGCTCGATGTCCGAGATCACCGGCCCGACCTTCGGCCACAGCGACATCGACCCGATCGACAACGACCTGATCAAGAACTACGCCAAATCAGGCGATCCGGTCGGCGAACGCATCATCGTCCATGGCCGCGTCCTCGACGAGAACGGCCGCGGTGTGCCGAACACGCTGGTCGAGATCTGGCAGGCCAATGCCGGCGGACGCTACCGCCACAAGAAGGACACCTATCTCGCGCCGATCGATCCGAATTTCGGCGGCTGCGGCCGTACGCTGACCGACGAGAACGGCTACTATTTCTTCCGCACGATCAAGCCCGGCGCCTATCCCTGGCGCAACTGGGTCAACAACTGGCGCCCGGCCCATATCCATGTTTCGGTCTTCGGCACGGCCTTCAGCCAGCGCCTGATCACCCAGATGTATTTCGAGGGCGACCCGCTGATCGCGAAATGCCCGATCGTCGCGACGATCCCTGACCAGCGCGCCATCGACCAGCTGATCGCACCGCTCGACCTCAACGCCGCCGTGCCGCTCGACTGCCTCGCCTACAAGTTCGACATCGTGCTGCGCGGCCGCCGCTCGACCCTGTTCGAGAACCGCCTGGAGGGCAACTGATCATGGTCCAGGCTCTGCCCTATCTGAAGGAATCCGCCTCCCAGACCGCCGGTCCTTACGTCCATATCGGCCTGGCGCCGGGCGCAGCGGGCTTCGACATCTATCGCCAGGAGCTGGGCCAGACCATCGCCGGCCCCGACGTGCCCGGCGAGCGCATCCGCATCGAGGGCCTCGTCTATGACGGCACCGGCGCGCCGGTGAAGGACATTCTGCTGGAAGCCTGGCATGCCGACGCCAACGGCATCTATCCTCATCCCGAGGATCCGCGGCACGTCGAGGTCGCGCCGGGTTTCCGCGGCTGGGGCCGGATCATCACCGATTTCGACAGCGGCCTCTGGAGCTTCGAGACGATCAAGCCGGGTCCAGTGCCGGGTCGCAACAAGCGCGTGATGGCGCCGCATATCAGCCTCTGGCTGGTCTCGCGCGGCATCAATATCGGCCTCAACACCCGGATGTATTTCGACGACGAGGACAATAGCGCCGACCCGGTGCTGGGCCTCGTCGAGCAGGAGAACCGCCGCCGGACCCTGATCGCCCAGCGCACCGCCCCCGGCGTCTACCGTTTCGACATTCGCCTCCAGGGCGAAGGCGAAACCGTGTTCCTGGACGTCTGAGCCATGACGCAGCCCTGCATCATCTGCGTCGCCATTACCGGCTCGCTGCCGACCAAGGCCAACAACCCGGCGGTGCCGATCACGATCGCCGAGCAGATCGAGAGCACGCAGGAGGCCTTCGAGGCCGGCGCCAGCATCGCGCACTGCCATGTGCGCGATGACGAGGGCAAGCCGAGCTCGGACCCCGAGCGTTATGGCCGCCTCAAGGAAGGCCTGGAGAAGCACTGCCCGGGCATGATCGTCCAGCTCTCGACCGGCGGCCGCTCGGGCGCCGGCCAGGCCCGCGGCGCCATGCTGTCGCTGCGGCCGGACATGGCCTCGCTCGCCGTCGGCTCGAACAACTTCCCGACCCGCGTCTACGAGAACGCTCCTGACCTGGTCGACTGGCTCGCCTCCGAGATGGTGACCCATGGCGTCAAGCCGGAGATCGAGGCCTTCGACCTCTCGCACATCCTCAAGGCGCACGAGATGTGGCAGCGCGGCCAGATCGTCGACCGCCCTTACGTCCAGTTCGTCATGGGCGTGAAGAACGCGATGCCGGTCGATCGCGACGTGTTCGACTATTACATCCGCACCGTGAAGCGCCTGTTCGGCGAGAACGCGCCCTGGTGCGCCGCCGGCATCGGCTCGAACCAGATCGTGCTGAACGAATGGGCGATCGCTAGTGGCGGCCATGCCCGCACCGGCCTTGAAGACAATGTCCGCCTAGACCGCGAAAGGCTCGCCCCTTCGAACGCGGCGCTGGTCCAGCGGGCGACAGAGCTCTGCCGGAAACACGGCCGGCCCGTCGCAACCTGGCAGCAGGCGCGCGAGATGCTCGGCATTCCCATGAGGGCAGGCAGAGCCGGCTGAGCCGAGCCGCCTGCTTCCGGCCCGAAACAGGACAGAAGACGCCATGATCAGCGGAAAGACCAAGCTCATCGGCCATCTCGGCTTCCCGACCGAGAGCTTCAAGGCGCCGCTGATCTACAACCCCTATTTCGAGCGCGACGGCATCGATGCGGTGGTCGTCCCGATGGGCAGCCGCAGCGAGGATTATCCCGATTTCCTCAGGCTGTTCTTCCGCCTCTCCAACGCCCATGGCGCGCTCATCACCATGCCGCACAAGGTCGTGACGACAGGCCTGGTCGACGATCTCATGCCGACGGCCGCCATCGCCGGGGCCTGCAACGCCGTGCGACGCGAGGCCGACGGCAAGCTGACCGGCGAGATGTTCGACGGCGAGGGCTTCGTGCGCGGCGTGCTGCGCAAGGGCCGCCAGGTTGCCGGAACCCGCGCGCTCGTCGTCGGCGCAGGCGGCGTCGGCTCGGCGATCGCCGCATCGCTCGCCAAGGCCGGCGTCGCCGAGCTTGGCCTGTTCGACATGAATGGCGGGGCGGCCGAAGCGCTGGGCGGACGGCTGGCGCGCTATTACGCCGCGCTCAAGGTCTCGATCGGCTCGAACGACCCGGCCGGCTTCGACATCGTCGTCAACGCGACGCCTTTGGGGATGAAGCCGGGCGATCCCTTGCCGCTCGACATCGAGCGCCTGCCCTCCTCCGCCTTCGTCGGCGAGGTGGTGATGGCGCAGACCATCACGCCTTTCCTGGCGGCGGCGCAGCAGCGCGGCTGCCAGGTCCAGGTCGGCACCGACATGCTGTTCGAGCAGATCCCGGCCTATCTGGAATTCTTCGGCCTGCCCACGACCACCGCGGAAGACCTGCGTGCCGTGGCGCGGCTCGGCTGAAGCAGCGCGTTCGCGCTTGCTCCGGAAGCTGGCTCATTCTGGTCGCGCTTGCTCGCGAAATTGGCGGGGCGTGACGCCGGACATGCGGCGGAAGGCGCGGCTGAAATGCGCCGGATCGGTATAGCCCGACGCAAACGCGACATCGATGATCTTGGCGTCGCTATCGCGCAGCAGCCTGCTTGCGTGCTCATATCTGACGGTGCCGAGGATATCCGAATAGGTGAGGCCGCATTGCGCCAGCCTGCGCTGGAAGCTTCGCGTGCTGACCCCCGCCATCTCCGCGACCTCGGCGAGCGCCGGCGTCCGCGCATCCAGATAGGACGGCAGCATCAGCCTGAGGGTCTCGACGATATCGTAGCCGAGCAGATCGTCCTCAGGCCCGCACGGCATGGGGCGTGCTCCATGCGAACGATTGGGCAGGCTGAGATAGGCGATCGGCAGGTCGACCCAGGCGGCGCGCTGGCCCGACAGGAAGCGTGTGTTCGGCCAGAATGAGCGCGTCGCCGGCCCCGGCGTGTAGCGTGCCTCGAAGGCGATCGTCGCCGGCATCCAATCGGCCCCCGTGAACTGCCGGATGATCAGGATGGCGAAGATGTTCTGGAGCCATTGCGCATGCTCCAGATGCCGGAGCCCGCGCGCCCCGGTGAGCCTGTTGCAGACCCGCACATGGTCGTCGTGGTGCTCGATCCACATGCTCAGGATCGTATCCTCCCGCGGCGCCCAGTGGCACGCATGCCGCAACGCGACGAGCAGCGTCGGGGAATGAGCGATCAAGGCTCGTGTCTTGGTCCGCAGATGGGAGAAATGCAGCCGCTGGCCGGCGAGAAAGCTGAAATCGTCGATGCCCTGTGTCCTCTCGGCGGTCTCGACGAAGCGAAGGGCCGGCAGCAGCGGGACATAGAGATCGCTCTTCTCCTCCAGGGAGGCCGGCAGCCGGCATCGTTCCAGCAGCGAACTCGTCGCTGCCCCGGCTTCGTCGAGGATGCCGAGGAACGGCAGCAGAAACTGACCGCGCGTCAAAGGGATGTTCGCCATCGGATCTCGCCGCGAGCCTCGGGTCGGTGCGCCTTCGCCGGACAGAATCACGCGGGATCGCGGTCGGCAGCGATGCAGGATAGCCGGTCGCGATTGGCGCGAAATGGCAAGACTGGCGACCCGCCCATGCAGGAAATGCCCCGAGCAGAATTCGTCTGCCGTCGCGTCCGATCGAGTTCGGGAGGCAGCGGCGCTGGCGGTGGGAAATCCAGAGGAGAACCGGTGCGCCATCTCGTGATCGGACTGACCGCGGCTTTGCTGCAGGCGCCGGCCTGGGCGTCCGACGTCCCGCAACCCGCCTCGCCGCGGGATCCGCTCGGCGCCTCGGCGCCGCGATTCTCTGTCACGAGCTATCTCTGGGCGACCGCGATCGATGGACGGAGCGCGACTTTCCCGCCCCTGCCGGCGGCCGACATCCACTTGCGCTTCCGCGACGTCCTCAAGGAGCTGAACGGCGCGATGATGGCCTCTGCGGAGATGCGGATGGGCCGCTGGAGCGTCCTGGTGGACGGACAGTTCTCGCAGGTGACGTCCGGCGGCAATCTGCCGGGTCCGTTCTTCTCGGCGCTCAAGCTGCGCTCGCAGAGCACGACCGTCCACGGCTCCGTCTTCTATCGGGCCTATGAGGACGGCTCGGTATCGTTGGACGTGGGCGCCGGGGTCCGGTTCTGGAACCTGAACAACAAACTGGAGGTCCTACCCGGCCTCGCCAATCTCCGTATCGACCATCGCGACTCCGAGGCCTGGGCCGATCCCGTCATCGGCGCCCGGCTCGGCATCGAGCTCGGCGGCCCGTGGAGCCTGACGGTGGCAGGCGACATCGGAGGCTTCGGCGCCGGCTCGCAGCTGACCTGGCAGGGGCTGGGCAGCGTCAACTACGCCTGGAGCGAGCAGCTGACGCTGAAAGCCGGCTACCGGGCGCTTCATGTCGATTACCGCCATGGCGGGTTTTCCTATGACGTGACCCAGCACGGCCCGGCCGTTGCGGCGACATATCGGTTCTGACCGAGCGATCCACGAGTGCGGCGATGTCGAAAGGATGCGGAATGCATGTGACTGAGATTGCGGGTTTGACCGCGGCCGTTTCGGCGCTTGCGCTGCTCGCGCTCGGCGGGCAGGCCTTCGCCCAATCGGGACAGGCCCAGCCCGCTGTCACCGACCCGCATTTCAAGATCGCGCCGGGCTATCTCGCACGATCCGAGCTGCCGGACAGCCTCGTCCTTCTGGGCCCGCCGCCCGAGGCCGGCTCGGCCGCGCTGGCCAGGGACGAAGAAGCGCGCAGGGCGACGATACCGCTGCGGAACACCGAACGCTGGACGCTCGCTCATCGCGATGCCGAGCTCGCCTTTCCACAGGCGGCCAGCACCTTCTCCTGCGCGATGGGCGTCGGGATCGACGCGGCGCAGACGCCGCGCCTCTATGCGATGACGCAGAAGATGCTCTCGGATTTCGGCCTGTCGACCTATGGCGTGAAGAACAAATACAATCGCGTCCGCCCCTTCGTCGTCCATGACGAAGCCACATGCAGGGCCGATCAGGAGGCCATCCTGCGCGGCGACGGCTCCTATCCGTCCGGCCATACCGCCGCGGGCTGGGGCTGGGCGCTCGTCTTCGCGCAGATCAATCCCGAGCGCTCGAACGAATTGCTCGCGCGCGGCATCGCCTTCGGCCAGAGCCGGGTGATCTGCAACGCCCATTGGCAGAGCGACGTCGATGCCGGTCGCATCATGGGCGCGGCGACCGTGGCGCGGTTGCAGACCAACCCGGCTTTCCTTGCCGATCTCGAAGTGGCAAGGGCGGAGGTCAAGGCGGCGAAGGCGAAGCAGCCAGCGCCGGATTGCGCGGCCGAGACAGCGGCCCTGTCGAGGCAGTAGGCCAGCTCGCGGGGAGAAAGGGACGCCCGCCGATCGGTCCAGTCGAGGTCGATCGGGGTCGCTTTCAGCCGGCCCCGGCCACGCGGCGCCGCGTCTTCTTTGCGAGCAGGCCGCCATCGCCAATCGGGATGTCCTCGCTGGCGGCCTTGTCGCCGAGCACATGCGACAGGACGCGGCGGGCATTGGCGGCGCAGTCCATGTCGTCCGGCTTCGCCTCGATCTCGGCCAGCAGCGCGACGAGCTGCGCCTTGCTCTGCCTGAGGCGCGCCTCCAGCGCCTCGATATCCGCCACCTTGCGGCGCAGCGCCTCGACCAGCCCGGCATGGTCCCAGCGGTCGAGGCCGGGCGGCAGGAGCTTGCGGATTTCGTCGAGGCTGAAGCCCGCCTGCTGCGCCGTCGTGATCAGCTCCAGAACCAGCACGGCCTGCGGCGGATAGGTGCGGTAGCCATTGGCGCGCCGGTCTACCGTCTGCAGCAGGCCGGCGCGCTCGTAGAAGCGGATGCGCGAATTGGTCAGCCCCGTCCGCTTCGCCAGCTCGCCGATGTTCATCGCTTGTGGTCCTCAGAAAAAGGCGCTTGACCTTAAACTTAACTCAAAGGTTACGGTCTGCGCAACTTCTCGATGGAGACCGTTCGATGTCCCTGTTTTCGCCGCTGACGCTGCCCAATGGCGCCGTCATTCCCAACCGCATCGCCAAGGCCGCGATGGAGGAGAACATGGCCGATGCCGGCCATGCCCCCTCGCCCGAGCTGATCAACCTCTACAGCGCCTGGGCGCAAGGCGAAGCCGGGCTGATCGTCACCGGCAATGTGATGGTCGACGCCCGCGCCATGACCGGCCCGGGCGGCGTGGTGCTGGAGGATGATCGCCATCTCGACCGCTTCAAGACTTGGGCGGACGCCTCCCGCTCGCGCGGCGCGCAGGTCTGGATGCAGATCAATCATCCCGGCCGGCAGATGCCGGCGGCGCTCGGCCAGGAGACGCTGGCGCCCTCCGCCATCGCGCTCGATCTCGGCGCCCACTCGAAGCGCTTTCCGATGCCGCGCGCGATGACGGCAGCCGACATCGCTGAGGTCGAGCGCCGTTTCGTCGAGACCGCGCGGCTTGCCGAGCGCGCCGGCTTCACCGGCGTCGAGATTCATGCGGCGCATGGCTACCTCATCAGCCAGTTCCTCTCGCCGCTGTCGAACCGGCGGGAGGACCAGTGGGGTGGCAGCCTGGAGAACCGCGCGCGTTTGCTGCTCGACATCATCCGTGGCGTCCGCGCCGCGGTCACGCCCGGCTTCGCCGTCGCGGTCAAGCTCAACTCGGCTGATTTCCAGCGCGGCGGCTTCTCGCCTGACGATGCGCAGGCCGTGGTCGCCATGCTGGGCGGCCTCGGCGTCGATCTCGTCGAATTGTCCGGCGGCAGCTATGAGGCGCCGGCGATGATGGGCGCCGCGCGCGACGAGCGCACGCTGGCGCGCGAAGCCTATTTCCTCGCCTTCGCCCGCGACATCGCCAGGACGGCAACCATGCCGCTGATGGTCACCGGCGGCATCCGGCGCCGCGAGGTCGCGCAGGAGGTGATCGAGAGCGGCGTCGCCATGGCAGGGATCGCGACCGCGCTCGCGATCGAGCCCGCGCTACCGCGCCGCTGGCGTGCCGGCGAGGCCGACGCACCGAAGCTCCGGCCGATCACCTGGACAAACAAGCCACTGGCCTCTTCGGCCCACATGGCGGCCGCCCGCTATCAGCTGGCGCGCCTCAGCCACCGGCGGCGCACGGCGCCGAACGTCTCGCCGCTCTGGGCCTTGCTCTGCGCGCAGCTCGAGGGGGGACGCCGCGCCCGCCAATATCGCCGCTGGATCGGCGAGCGGAAGCACGCCGCCTGAGAGCCCGCGCTTCGCCGCGCGCTCAGAACGGCATCTTGCAGTCCTTGCCGTAGGCGTCGGGCAGCCCTTCGGCGATCTTGCTCTCGATCTGCGTAGCGAAGCCGCCGTCCGCGCCCTCCTTCACCGAAACGAGGTAATAATCCTGGATCGGGAACTGGTTCGGCCCGATCGCGAAACGCCCGCGCACGGAGGCGAACTTGGTCTTGCGCAGGGCTTCGATCAGCTTCGTCCGGTCGGCAATCTCGCCCTTGAGAGACGTCGCGGCGGCGTTCAGCCAGATCGCCGCGTCATAGGCATGCGCGGCATAGTTGGCGGGCGTGTACTTGTACTCCGACCTGAACGCCTCGACGAAGGCGCGGCTCGCCGGCACGTCGAGCGCGGGCGACCAGTTGGTGACTCCGGAGGTTCCGACCGCCGCATCCTGGAGCGCCGGCAGGTTGGTCTCGTCGATGGTGTGGGCCGAGAGCATCGGCAAAGTGACGCCGGCCTGCCGCCATTGCTTGACGAAGGTGACACCGAGGCCGCCGGGCATGAAGACGAAGGCCGCGTCCGCCTTGGCGGCGACGATCTTGGCGAGATCGCTGGAGAAGTCCGGCTGCGTCAGCGGCACGAAGATCTCGTCGACGATCTCGCCCTTGTACTCGCGCTTGAAGCCGGCGACGACGTCCTTGCCGGCCTGGTAATTGGGCGCAACGACCACGATCTTGCGATAGCCCTTCTGCGTGGCATGGCGCCCCATCGCCTCGGCGTTCTGGTCGTTCTGGTAGGCGGCCGAGAACAGATACGGGCTGCACCTTGCCCCTGCGATCGGGGACGGGCCGGCATTGGTGCCGATGAAGACCGTCTGGCCGTCGACCATGCGGCGGGCCGTCGCCATCAGGATGTTGGAGAAGACGATGCCGACGATGGCGTCGACCTTGTCGCGCTCGATCAATTGCTGGACGCGCTGGATGCCGACCTCGGGCTTCAGCTCGTCGTCGACGACGAGCACCTCGGCCGGAATGCCGGCGATCTTGCCGCCGAGCTGCTTGATCGCGAGCTGGAAGCCGTCGCGCGTGTGCTGGCCGAGCACGGCCGGCGGTCCGGTCAAGGTGGTGACCAGGCCGATCCTGATCGACTTGGCCGGCTCGGCAGAGGCCGTCGTCGAAAGGGCCGAGAGCAGCGCCAGCGCGCTCGCGGCGATCTTGAACGTGTCAGGCATGTCGTTGTCCCCCTTATTGGTTCGTTCTCAGCCGATGCCGTAGCGCCCGGGCGCGATCACGCCGGCTGGGTCGAGCGCGGCCTTGATCGCCGTGCAGCTCTCGCGGAAGGCCGGCATGGCCTGGCCCATATGCAGCGCGTGGTAGTCGAGCGGGGCACGGCCGACGAAGATGCCGCGCTCGGCATAGGCCCGGGCGAGCGCCTCGTAACAGGCGTTGGCGCGGGCGTTCTCGTCGGGGTTTTCGCGGTCGAAGGTGATGACGTGCAGGCCGCGCGCGAAGCGGGCACTGCAGACGTTCATGATCATGTAGTCCATGCCGTGCTCGGCATAGATCCGGCGCGAGATGCGCTGGCACTCGTTGGCGATGCTGCCGACCATCGGCGTGCCCGGCAGGAACCAGAGATTGCCGCCGCCGGGCCGCCATTTCAGCAGGCCGAGCTCGCCGACGCCGGGAACGCCCGAGCAGGCATTGATCGCGACCTGCAGGGCATGGAAGCCGAGCGCCTCCTCATGCGGGATGTAGGTCGCCTTGCCGGACTTGCCGAAGGCGGCGCGCACGCGCTCGATCTGCGGCTCCAGCGCCGCCATGCTCGGGCCATAGAAGGCGCCCGACACCGTCCAGGCGCCGAGCCTGTCCTTCTCGCGCAGCGCGCGCCGGCCCGCATCCGAGATCGGGACGCGGCTGCCGGGGCTGTATTCGGGGCTCGGATGCTCGGAGCCGCAGAGATAGACGTCGTTGGCGACACGCAGCAGCGTCGGCACGAAGTTGGAGAGCTTCAGCGCCCGGCAGATGTCGACGATCTCGCCGAGGTCGTCATCGTCGGGATAGGTGAAGTGGAAGCTGCGGACCGCCGGCGGGCGCGGCAGCAGCCAGATACCCATGCGCGTGACGATGCCGAAATTCGACTGCGCGAACAGCCCGTCGAGGATCGGCCCGAAGCTGTACTTGCTGACATGCCAGTTCGGCAGATCGGAGCCGGCCAGCGCGCCGTCGCCGGTGCGCAGCACCTCGCCATTCCCCAGCACGATCTCCATGCCGCAGGAGAAGCCGAAATGGTCGAAATAGGGGCCGTAGCCGGCGCCCTTGTCGAGCGCATTGCCGAGCATGCCGCCCTGCGGCGGGCCGGAGGTGACGTCGACCATGAACTTGTCGCCGCGCCGGACCAGCTCGTCATACATCGCCTGGTAGCTGACGCCGGGCTCGACCACGGCAAAGGCCAAGGTCTCGTCGATCTCCAGGATGCGGTTCATCCGACGCCCGAGATCGAGCACGACCTGCCCTTCATGCACCGCCGAGCGGCTGCCGAGCCCGATATTGTTGCCGGTGCTGACCGGATAAAGCGCGACGCCATGGCGGTTCGCCGCCTTCACGATCGCCTGCACCTCGGCCGTGCTGCCGGGATAGATCACGCCGAGCGGGCGCCGGTCGCCGCCCGGCATGGTGTTCTCGCCATAGCGGCGCAGCGTCTCCTCACTGCGGTTGATCCATTCGGCCCCGATCGCCGCCGCGACCTCGTTGAAGAATGCGTCCGCCATGCCGGCGTCTCCCCTTTGTTGTCCTGTGTCTTCGCCGATCACCAGAAGCCGGCGTCGTCGTTCGGCGCCGGAGCGGCGGCTGCCGCGGGCGCCGTCGCCGGCGCTTCTTCAGGCTGCGGCGCAGGCCGGCTCGTTAGCGTCACCCCGGTCAGGGCCGGTGGCAGCGGACCGCCCGTCGCCCAGTCCAGCAATTCGGCGGTATGCGCCATCGGCGCGTCGACATAGCGCCGCAGCTGCGTCAGGCAGCCGATATTGCCGGCCACCACGACGTCAGGCGCCGTGCTGTCGATATGGCTCGCCTTGCGCCGGCCCAGGGTTTCAGCCGTCGCGGGCTGGAGCAGGTTGTAGGTCCCGGCCGAGCCGCAGCAGAAATGCTTCTCCGGCACGTCCACCACCTCGAAGCCGGCGGCGCGCAAGAGGTCGCGCGGCTGCCGGGTGACGCGCTGGCCGTGCTGCATCGAGCAGGCGTCATGATAGGTGACGCGCAGGCGTGGGCGCTCCGGCGCGACCGGACGCAGCCCGATGCCGGCGACGAATTCGGTGACATCGCGGGCGATGCCGGCGATCTCCTTGGCCTCGCCGGCAAGCTCCGTCCGGGCGAGGAGATGGCCGTAATCCTTCACCGTGGTGCCGCAGCCCGAGGCGTTGACGATCACGGCGTCGAGCCCCTCGCCGCGGCGCTCGCGCATCCAGGCCCGGACATTGGCGACGGCGGCCGCCATCGCCTCGTCCTCACGGCCCATGTGCAGCGTCAGCGAGCCGCAGCAACCGGCACCTGCGGCAACGACGACCTCGCAGCCATGGCGCGTCAGCAGGCGGATGGTCGCCGCGTTGATGCTGGCGTCGAGCGCCTGCTGGGCGCAGCCGGCGAGCAGCGCCACGCGCCCGCGCCGCTCGCCCTCGGCCCTGAATACCTGCGGTGCCAGGATCTGCCCTTGCGTCCGCTCCGGGATCATCGCCAGCAGCGGCCGCAGCCGCGCCGGCAGCAGCCTCTGCATGGGGCGTCCTAGCCTACCGAGTACCAGGGCCGCCTGGAACAAGCGCGGCCGCGGCAGGATGAAGGCGAGCAGCGCCCGCAAGGCGCGCTCGGCCGGTGGGCGGCGATGATGGCGCTCGACATGGATCCGGGCTCGGTCGATCAGATGCGCATAGTCGACCTTGGCCGCACAGGTGGTCATGCAGGACAGGCAGGAGAGGCAGCTATCGAGATGCGCGACGGTCTGCGCCTTCGGCGGCCCGCCGCTCTCCAGCATGGCGCGGATCAGGTCGATGCGCCCGCGCGGGGATTCGTTCTCGTCCCGGCTCAGCACATAGGTCGGGCAGGTATTGGTGCAGAAGCCGTAGTGCACGCAGGTGCCGAGGATGTCGGCGGCTTCCCGGATCGCGGGATCGCTCAATTGCTCGGCCGTGAAATCCGTCTGCATCGCTTGTCTGCCCCTCCGAGCGGAAAGCTAGGAAGGAAGGCTGGGAGGGGTCTCGGCGCTGCGTGCAGAAAATTCCGGCTTTGAGTGCAAACCGTTCTTATGAAAAGCTGTGCGCGCCCCGGCGGACTCTGTCGGCTGCCGGGCGGAGAAGGTCATGGGGACCATTGTCTGGGGCACGGAAGGTCTCGAACCCGATTCCGGGTTCGACTATTGGCGCGAGACCGTCTGCCGCGCCGTGCTCAACGTCACGACCGAGGCGCCCGATCCGCAGGAGGCCTTCCACGGCTCCATCACCGGGCGCAGCTTCGGCGATGTCAGGATCGCGAGCTTCCGCTCGACCCGGCACGACGTGGTGCGCACCTCCCGCCATGTCGCGCAAGGCGACGACAGCGTCCTCGTCAGCCTGCAGGAACGGGGCGAGTGCCGACTCTCGCAGGGCGACGAACGGCTGCTGCTCAAACCCGGCGAGATCGGGCTCGTCGACGGCGCGCGGCCCTTCCGCCTCTCCTTCTCTGGGGATGTCCGGCGCGTCGTCGCCGTGCTGCCGCGCCGGACGCTCCTGCTCAAGGCGCCCTGGCTGGTGCGCGGCCGCCCGCATCGCATCGCGCTGTCTTCGCGCTTCGTTTCGCTGGCGCGGCGCCACCTCCTCGAGCTCGCCCGCCATGGCGAGATCATGGACGAGATGTCGGCCAGCCTGCTCGCCGACAATCTCTGCAACCTGATCGGGCTGTCGAGCGACGCGGCCGGCCCCCGCCCCGACCGGCTGCACGAGGCGATCCTCGCCTTCTGCCGCGGACGGCTCGGCGACGAGACGCTCTTGCCGGGCAGCGTCGCGGCGCATTTCAACATCTCGCTGCGCACGCTGCATGCGCGCTTTGCCGCGACCGGCGAGAGCTTCGGGCGCTGGCTGCTGGCGACGCGGCTGGAGGAAAGCCGCCGCGCTCTGCTCGATCCCCGCCGTACCGGCGAGGGCATCGCCGCCATTGCCTATTCGGCCGGCTTCAACGATCTCTCCGTCTTCAACCGGGCCTTCCGCAACCGCTTCGGCATGACGCCGTCCGATCTGCGCGGCACAAGGCGCAACTGAGCGGAAGGTCGCGCCACATGACATCGAATGGAGCGCCGGGCCCTCGACGGCCCACAGGAATCCCGCCGGCCGGGCTCTTCAAGGCCGGCCTGCTCGCTCTGCTGACCGCCACTACCCTCCCCGCTGCAGCTTCCGACTGGCAGCGCTATGGCAATGCCCGCTTCCAATACTGGATCGACGTCCCGCCGGGCTTCTCCAAGGTCGAGGAAGCCGACAATGGCGATGGCGGCCTCGCCTCGTCTGCGGATGGCGCTGCCGAATTGCGGGTCTGGGGCAGCTATCCCACCGCAGGCAGCCTCGCGGCCGAGGCCAAAGAGCGCCAGGCGCTGGACCGGCGCGACGGCTGGAGCATCAGCTACCAAGCGCAGAACAAGAGCGGTGCGGCCTGGTCCGGAGCCAAAGGCAACCGCATCGTCTATGCGCGCACCATCCCGGGCTGCGACAAGGCGGTGGCCTATTTTCGCCTCGAATACGATCGGGAGCGGCAAAAGGCGTTCGACCCGGTGGTTTCCAGGCTGGTCAAGTCCTTCCGAAGCGGCGACTGCCGGACGCGCTGAACGTCGTCGCCCTCGCCTCTAGGCCAGCTTCGCACCCGCCCAGGTCGCAACGGTCTTCGCCATCGTCGCCAGATGCCCGCTTGGCGAAAAGCCCGACGCCTTGCGCGGCCGCAAATCGTGATCGCCATCCTCCAGCCAGAGCATCTCGATCGCGGGCGACAGCGTGTAGCCACCGACCTCCTCCCGCGTGCCGAACTCGTCGCGCGTGCCCTGGACGATGAGCGTCGGCGTCTTGAGATCGGCAAGATGCTGGGTCCGCAATTGCTGCGGCTTTGCCGGTGGATGGAACGGGTAGCCGAGGCAGAGCAGGCCGCCGATCCGCTCGGCCGCGAACAGATCGTCGGCGATCATGCTGGCGACACGCCCGCCCATCGACTTGCCGCCGATGATCAGCGAACGCGATGAACCCAGCGCCTCGATCGCGGCCCGGTACTCCGGATTGAGCGTCTCGGCCCGCGGCGGCGGCTTGCGCCCGGCCTCGCTGCGGCGGCTGGCCATATAGGCGAACTCGAAGCGGGCGACGCGAAACCCCTCCCCGGCCAGGCTCTCCGCCGCAGCCGTCATGGACGCCGAATCCATCGGAGCTCCCGCGCCATGGGCCAGGAGAATGGTGTGCCTGGCGTCTTCGCGGCCGTCGAACAGGAAGTGCAAAGCCATTTCTCCATCCGCCCTGGCCGCCAGCTTCGATCGCCGGACTCGCGCGGCCCAGCCTAGATCCTGCCGGGTTGCCGCGGAACCACCCTCGTCATCTTGGACCCGCGTCGCTCGGCCCGCGGTCCATCGCAGGACGGGCAACTGCGACGACTCGCCACAGCCTCGGCAGGGCCGCGCTCCAGACGGAAAGAAGCATTGCTATTATATAGATACTTATGACTTCCCGAACGAAGAAGCCGCCGCCGACCGTGGGCTTCCTGCTCCACGACGTCGCGCGCCTGTTGCGCAAGCGTTTCGAGCAGCATGCCCGCGATTCCGGGCTGACCCGCTCGCAATGGCAGGTGCTGGCCTATCTCGATCAGAATGCTGGCATCCAGCAGGGCGCGCTGGCCGAATTGATGGATGTCGAGCCGATCACGATCGGGCGCCTGCTCGACAAGCTCGAAAGCTGCGGCCTGGCGGAGCGCCGGCCGCACGCCACCGACCGGCGCATCTGGCAGCTCTATCTGACCGAGAAGGCCAGGCCGAAGCTGACGGAGCTGCGGGCGCTCGGCGAGATCACCCGGGCGGAAGCGTTCGGCGACATCCCGCAGGCCGAGCGCGACCAGCTGCTCGCGACGCTGGGGCAGATGAAAGCGAATCTGACGGCCGCCTGCCTGGTGCCGGTGGCCGAGAGGCAGGGCCAAAATGGATGACGCAGCCAGAAAGTCCGAAATCGGCGGCGAGGCGGCTCCCGATGCAGAGCCCGAGCCCAACTCCTCTAGCAATGTGACCGCGATGCAGCGGCCCGAGCTCAAGGCGGCGCCGTCCCCCGCGGCGAAGGCGCCGGAAACCGCAGCACCGGCTGCCGCGCCAGCCACTACAACGTCCGCGCCACAGGCCGGGCGCAGCCGCACCCGCCGTCTTCTTTTCGCGCTGCTGCCCATCGCTCTCGTCGCAGGCGGCTACTACTACGTCGTCGGCGGGCAGGTGATGTCAACCGACAACGCCTATGTGCAGGCGGATATCCTGGGCATCTCGACCGATGTCGCTGGCATCGTCGGCGAGATCGACGTCCGCGACAATCAGGCGGTCAAGGCCGGCGACGTGCTCTTCAAGCTCGACGACAAGCCGTTCCGCTTCGCGCTGGAGCGGGCCGATGCCCAGATCGGCGTGGTCGGCAACGATCTCGAGGCGCTGAAGGCCAGCTACAAGAGCATGCAGAGCCAGATCGAACAGGCTCGTACCGACATCGCCTTCTACGAGACCGCCTTCAAGCGCCAGCAGGACCTCGCCACCAAATCCGTCGCCTCGCAGGCGACCTATGACCAGGCCAAGCACGATCTCGACAGCGCCCGCCTCAAGCTCGCGCAGCTCGAAAGCCAGCTCGCCGGCATTGCCGCCAGCCTGAACCGCAAGCCCGACGCCCCGGTCGAGGACCATCCACGCTACAAGGATGCGGTCGCGGCCCGCGCCGAGGCGCAGCGCCAGCTCGACCATACGACGGTGCGCGCGCCGATGAGCGGCGTCGTCACCAATGTGCCCTCGCTGCAGAAGGGCCAGTATCTGGAGGCGGCGACCAATGCCTTCAGCCTGGTCTCGACCGAGCATGTCTGGATCCAGGCCAATCCGAAGGAGACCGAGCTCACCTGGGTGAAGCCCGGCCAGACCGCCGAGGTCTATGTCGACACCTATCCGGGCGCGGTCTGGAAAGGCACGGTCGACAGCATCAGCCCGGCCTCGGCCGCGAGCTTCTCGCTGCTGCCGGCGCAGAACACCAGCGGCAACTGGGTCAAGGTCGTGCAGCGCATCGCCATGCGCGTGAAGATCGAGACGCCGCCGGACGAGCCGCAATTGCGCGCCGGCATGAGCGTCACGCTCGACGTCGACACCGGCCATGCTCGCGGCCTGCCGAGCTTCGTCTCCGACGCCGTCGGCAAGAGCAAGACCAGATAAAGAGGCCCGCCATGGCCAGCGCAGTCGCCACGGCCGGAACGCCCGTCGCCAATCGCGGCGCCATCACCGCCTGCGTGATCCTCGCGGTGATCATGCAGGCGCTCGACACCACCATCGCCAATGTCGCGCTGCCCTATATCCAGGGCAGCGTCTCGGCGAGCGCCGACCAGATCAACTGGGTCCTGACCTCCTACATCGTCGCCGCCGCGATCATGACGCCGCCGTCGGGCTTCCTCGCGGCCCGCTTCGGCCGCAAGCGCGTGCTGTCGGTGGCGATCATCGGCTTCGTCGTCGCCTCGATCCTGTGCGGAGCGGCGCAGTCGCTGCCCCAGATCGTCGGCTTTCGGCTCTTGCAAGGTTTCTTCGGCGCCTCGCTGGTGCCGCTCTCGCAGAGCATCCTGCTCGACATCTACACGCCGGAAGAGCGCGGCTCCGCCATGGCGCTGTTCGGCATCTCGGTGATGGTTGGGCCGGTGCTCGGTCCCGTGCTCGGCGGCTGGCTGACCGAGAACATCTCCTGGCGCTGGGTGTTCTACATCAACCTGCCGCTCGGCCTCCTGGCGCTGGCCGGCGTCTCGATCTTCGTCACCGAGACCAAGTCGAGCGCGCTCGCCAAGCTCGACTGGATCGGCTTCGGCGCGCTCAGCATCGCGATCGCCGCTCTGCAGCTATTCCTCGACCGCGGCGCCCAGCTCGACTGGTTCGACTCGCTGGAGATCATCGTCGAGGCGGCGGTCTGCGTCGCGGCCATCTATATCCTGATCGTCCACACCTTCACGGCGCAGAACTCCTTCATCAAGCCGCGCCTGTTCCTCGACCGGAACTTCAATGTCGGCCTGATCTTCATCTTCATCGTCGGCATCTGCTACCTGGCCTCGCTGGCGCTGCTGACGCCCTTCCTGCAGACCCTGCTCGGCTATCCCGTCGTGACGGCCGGCATCGTCATGGGGCCGCGCGGCCTCGGCACCATGGCCTGCATGTTCCTGGTCGGCCGACTGATCGGCAAGGTCGACATCCGCATCCTGCTCGGCGCCGGCTTCCTGGTCAGCGCCTGGGCGATGTACGACATGGCCGGCTGGACGCCCGACGTCTCGCAGCAGCGGATCATGCTGACCGGCTTCCTCCAGGGCGGCGGGCTCGGCCTGCTCTTCGTGCCCCTGACGACGATCACCTTCGCGACGCTGCCGGCGGAGTATCGCGGCGACGGCACTGGCCTCTACAACCTCTCGCGCAATATCGGCTCCAGCGTCGGCATCTCGCTGGTCAGCTACCTGCTCACCCGCAATGTCCAGGTGAACCACGCCGAGATCGCGAATTATGTCACACCTTATAATCGCCTGTTCGAGCTGCCGGCGATCAAGCACGCCTGGGATCCGGCGACGCTGGCCGGGCGCGCCGCGCTCGACGAGGTGGTGACGCGACAGGCGACGATCATCGCCTATATCGATGACTTCAAGCTGCTGATGATCCTCTGCCTCGCGGCCCTGCCGTTCCTGGCGCTGCTGCGCACGCCGCGCCGACAGGCAGCGCCCGCCGACGACCATGCGATGGCGCTGGACTAGACGAACCCTGCGGGCCGGCAAAGCCGCCATGTGCCCCGCCAGCCCGACCGCGAAAAGCAGACCCTCGGCAATGTCTACGACCTTGGCAGTAGACCACCCTATGGTAGCGTAGACTTAGAGCGGAACAAAAATCCGCCATCGGCTCCGCCGTTGGACACCTTCGGCGCGGCCGGCCACGCAGGGAGGTGAATGCAATGCGGAAGGCATATATGGCCGCCGTTGCGGCATGTGCTTTGATTGCGGCCGGAGGCACCGGCCAGGCTCAGGAAAAACTCAAGATCGGCGTGTTGGCGACGCTCTCGGGCGCGCTGACCTCGGGCGGCGAGGACGGCGTCCGTGGCGCGCAGATCGCGCTGAAGCAGCGTGGCGGCAAGATCGCCGGCCGCGAAGTCGAGTTCATCATCGCCGCGACCGACGCCAGCCCGGACTCGGCGCTGCGGGCGGCGCGAAAGCTGGTCGAGCAGGACAAGGTCCAACTCATCCTCGGCCCGCTCTCGGGCTCCGAGGGCATCGCGATGCGCGACTACTCGAAGACCGTGCCCAACGTCACCGTCGTCGACGCCTCCTCGGGCGCGCTCGAGACGACTTATGTCAATCCGTCGCCGAACTATTTCCGCTTCAACAGCAACGGCGCGATGTGGATGGCCGGGCTCGGCGAATACGTCTTCAAGGACAAGGGCTACAAGAAACTCGCCGTGATCGGCGAGGATTACTCCTTCCCTTACACGCAGGTCTTCGGCTTCGCCCTCGGCTACTGCAAGGCCGGCGGCCAGATCGTCCAGCGCCAATGGGTGCCGCTCGGCACCAAGGATTTCGGCTCGGTCATCGCCAACATCCCCGATGACGTCGACGCGGTCTTCCTCGGCCTCGGCGGCGGCGACGCCGTCAACTTCCTCAACCAATACGGCCAGACCGGCGGCAAAGCGAAGTTCGTCGGCGGCTCGATCATGGTCGACCAGACCGTGCTCTCCTCGCGCGGCGCCGCCAAGAAGCTGCTCGTCGGCACGCCTTCCTCGGGCGGTGTCGCCGATGCCTGGGACGATCCGAAATGGAAGGCCTGGGTCAAGGCCTATCAGGACGCCTTCCCGGCGGACAAGCGCTTCGCCAGCCCGTCGCTGTTCGCGACCAATTACCACAATGCCTTCAACGGCATGGCGACCGCGCTGGAAAAGGTCAACGCCGACCTCTCCGACGGCGGCACCAAGCTCAGGGCAGAGCTCGCCAAGGTCGAACTCGATGCCCCGAACGGGCCGATCAAGCTCGACGACGACAGGCAGGCGATCGCCACGACCTTCATCACCGAAGTCGTCGAGGCGCCGAACGGTGACCTCACCAACAAGTTCGTCCGCACCGTCCCGAACGTCTCGAAGACGATGGGGCTGTCTGCCGAAGCCTTCAAAGCGGTGGGGCTGCCATCCCGGACCAATCCGGAATGCAAGCCCTAGTCGTCTTTATAGACTGACTCCCCGGACAGGGCGCGACAAGGATCGTGTCCTGTCCGGCCAGCCGTCCCGCTCCGGTCAACGACGTCGCGCACTTCTTGCGTGCGGCGTTGGGCCAAGGCTCACCTGATGAGGCAGCCTCAGGCCCACCGGACCTTGCCACGCGAGGAGCCATGAGTCGCGCAGTCGCGGTCTGCCACGGTCCGTTCGGACGGGTGTCGATCTACGACCTCGATCGCCCAATGGTGGTGCATGCCCATCGCGAAGCTCACCTGATCTTCTTCCTCGACGGGTCGCGCGGCCTCGTGACCGTCAATGACCACACGGTCCGGGTCGATCCCTTCATGGGCGTTGCGGTCAATCCCTGGGAACCGCATAATTTCCAACCGGAGCAGCCGGGTTCCTTCGGCCTGTTCCTCGTCATCTATCTCAAGCCGGAATGGCTGGCGGCGCAGGCCATGCCGTCGGCCGGTTCGCTGGTCTTCCCGTCATCCGAGTTGGTCGTGACCCGCGAGCTCGCCGCCTGGCGCGATCAGGCGGTCGAGATGCTGCTGTCGCAGCATCGCGATCTCAATCTCGCCCCGGTGCTGATGGCGCTGGCGCAGGCCTCCAGCGAACCGATCGGGCCGGAGCTTGTCTCCTCGCTGCTGCATGACACGTCTGAAGGCGCGCTCGACCGGCGCGTGTTGCGCGCCTGCCGCCTGCTGGAACAGCACACTTCTTGTGAAGGCGCTCTCGCCCGTGTGGCGCGCGAGGCTGGGCTGTCGCGTGCCCATTTCTTCAAGCTCTTCCGGCAACAGGTCGGCGTCACGCCGACCATCTTCGCCAATACCGCCCGAATCGACGCAGCGCTCGAGAGGATCGTGCTGTCGAGCGACCCGGTGACCAGCATCAGCCACCGCCTCGGCTTTTCCGGCCAGAGCGTATTCACGCGCTTCTTCACCGCCCATGTCGGCATGGCCCCCCGCGACTATCGCCGGGTGCTGCGCACCGTTAGCCTCCCGCAAGCGCAGGCGAGCCATGTCTGACTTCATCGGCCGCCGCCCGATCTGGTCGCTGGTGATCCTGATCGCGGTCGCTCTGCTCCTCTTCCTGATCTTCGCGGTCTGGACGCCCTGGATGGAGCTGACCTTCGGCAGGAAGCGCGTCTTCCTGAGCGCGCTCTTCAACGGCATCACGCTCGGCGGGCTCTATTTCCTCGTCGCCAGCGGCTTCACGCTGATCTTCGGCCTGATGCGCAACGTCAACCTGGCGCATGGCTCGCTCTATCTGTTCGGCGGCTATGTCGGCTACAGCATCGGCAACCTGACCGGCTCTTGGTTCGCCGCGCTGATCGGCGCCTTCGTGATCGTCGCGCTCGCCGGCATCTTGATGCAGGTCCTGCTCTTTCGCTGGATGGAAGGCCAGGATCTGCGCCAGACGCTGGTCACCATCGGGCTTTCGATCATCGTCGCCGACCTGCTGCTCTGGGGCTATGGCGGCGATACCTTCCAGGTCACGACGCCGGACTGGCTCTCCGGGCCGGTGCAACTACCTTTCATCGTCGCGCTGCGCAGCAATGGCGAGGCGGTGATGATGATGTACCCGCTGGTCCGCATCGCCATCCTGATCGGCGCGATCATCCTCGGCGTCGCGATGTGGCTTGTGCTCAACCGCACGCGCATCGGCATGCTGGTGCGCGCCGGCGTCGACGATCGCGACATGCTCTCGGCCACCGGCGTGCGCGTGCAGCTCGTCTTCGTCATGGTCTTCGCCTTCGGAGCCGGGCTCGCCGGTCTCGCCGGCGTCGTCGGCGGCACCTTCCAGTCGCTCCAGCCGGGCGAGGACACCAAGATCCTCCTGTCCTCGCTCGTCGTCGTCATCGTCGGCGGCATGGGCTCGATCCCCGGCGCGGCGATGGGCGCGCTGATCGTCGGCCTCGCCGAGCAGTTCGGCTCGGTCTACATGCCGACCTATGCGGTGATGCTGACCTTCGTCATCATGGTCGTGGTGCTGGCGATCCGGCCGCAGGGCCTGGCCGCGGTGAGGCGCTGATATGGCGCTGGCCGAACCCCGCCTCGCGATCGCGACGCCGCGCCCCCGCGAAGGGCTCGCCGAGGTGATCGCCCGGCAGGGCACTGGCTTCTGGGTCGTCGCCGCGCTGCTCCTGATGATGCCCCTGATCGCCAGTCCGTTCTGGCTCGTCCAGATCCTCGCCTACGCGATGATCCTCGGCATGATCGCGCTCAGCCTGATGTTCCTAGCCGGCTATGGCGGCATCGTCAGCCTGATCCAGATGACCGTCGCGGCCTTCGCCGCCTATCTCGTCGCCATCTTCGGCGACAGCGCCATCACGCAGATCAGCCTGAAATGGCCATGGTGGACGGCGGTGCCGGTCGCGATCCTGCTCGCCACCTTGTTCGGCACGCTGGCCGGCGCGCTCTCGGTCAGGACCGAGGGCATCTACACGATCATGATCACCCTCGCGATCGGTTCGGCCTTCTATTACCTGACGCTGCAGAACTACACGATCTTCAACGGGTTCAGCGGCTTCAACGGCGTGATGCCGCCGGTCTTCCTCGGCATCGACTGGGGCGGAACCGTGCCGTTCTACTATCTGACGCTCGGCTTTGCCGCCCTCGCCTATGCCGTGGTCGTCTATGTCTCGCGCGCGCCTTTCGGCCTCGCTTTGCAGGGCACGCGCGACAATCCCAGGCGCATGGCGGCGCTCGGCTTCGACGTCGTCGCCCATCGCATCGCCGCCTATGCCTTCGCGGCGGTGATCGCCGCCTTCGCCGGCGTGCTGCTGGTCTGGTATCAGCGCCAGGTCTCGCCTGGGACGGGCGGCGTCGGGCCGGTCGTCGACATGCTGATCATCGCCGTGGTCGGGGGCCTCAGCCGCCCGATCGGCCCCTTCATCGGCGCGCTGGTCTATGTCCTGCTGCGCACCTTCGCGCTCGATTTGCTCGATTGGGTCGGGTTCGAAGGCAAGCGCTATCAATTGCTGATCGGCTTCGGCTTCCTGGTCATCGTGCTGTTCTCGCCGGACGGCTTGATCGGCATCTGGCAACGCCTGCGCGAGCGCTATCGCAAAAGCCGCGAGGCACAGGACGCGCAGATGCGGACCGGCGGAGGCGCGCCATGAGCGCCGTGCCGAGCCTGGAGCGACTGAGCAGCGCCAGCTCGGGCAACGCGCTCGAACTGCGCGGCGTCTCGCGCCTGTTCGGCGCGCTGGCGGCCTTGTCCGACGTCACGCTCTCGGTCCGTCCCGGCGAGCGCCGGGCCGTGCTCGGCTCGAACGGCGCCGGCAAGACCACGCTGTTCAACTGCGTCACCGGTGATTTTTCGCCCAGCTCCGGCGTCATCCGCTTCTTCGGCGAGGATGTGACGGCCTTCCCGCCGCATGAGCGCATCCGCCGCGGCCTTCGGCGCACCTACCAGATCTCCTCGCTCTTCACCGGGCTGACGGTGATCGACAATGTCTACCTCGCCTGCCGCGGCGTCTCGCGGAACCGCTTCTCGCTCAGGCGGCCAGGCCGCGACGACACGCTCCAGCACGCCGCCGAAAGCCTGATCGACGCGGTCCATCTCACCGCGGTGAAGGACCGTCTGGTCGGCGAGCTCGCCTATGGCCAGCAGCGCCAGCTCGAGATCGCCCTCGCTCTGTCGGGCGCGCCGCGCTTCATCCTGTTCGACGAGCCGGCGGCAGGGCTGTCGCCGACCGAGCGGGCCGACCTCGTCCAAATCCTGACCTCGCTGCCGGCCCATATCGGCTACATCATCATCGAGCACGACATGGATGTGGCGCTGCGCGTCGTCGAGAGCGTGACGATGATGCACAATGGCCGCATCTTCAAAGAGGGGCGGCCGGACGAGATCGAATCCGATCCGGAGGTGCAGGAGCTCTATCTCGGGGGCGGCCATGGCTGAGCGCCTGAAAGCCCCACCCGCCGCCGGCGTCCCGATCCTGCAGATCGCGGGGCTCAACGTCTTCTATGGCCGCTCGCACGCCGTCCAGGGCGTCGACCTCACGCTGCAGCACGGCGTCCTTTCCGTCGTCGGCCGCAACGGCATGGGCAAGACGACCATGTGCAAGGCGATCATGGGGCTGGTGCCGATCGCCTCCGGCTCGATCCGCTTCTTCGGCGAGGAGATCGCCGGCCGCTCGCCGGCCGAAGTGGCGCGGCTCGGCATCGGCTATGTGCCGCAGGGCCGCCGGCTCTGGCGCTCGCTGACTGTCGACGAGCATTTGCGGCTGATGCAGCGCGGCAAGCGCAGCGCCTGGACGCCGGAGCGCATCTACGAGGTGTTCCCGCGCCTGGCCGAGCGCCGCAACAATGGCGGCGGCCAGCTCTCCGGCGGCGAGCAGCAGATGCTGGCGATCAGCCGGGCGCTGTTGCTCAATCCGCGCCTCCTGATCATGGACGAGCCGACCGAGGGGCTGGCGCCGGTCATCGTCGCCCATGTCGAGGAGATGCTGGTTCGCCTCGCCGAGCAGGGCGACGTCGCGATTCTGGTGATCGAGCAGAACATCGGCGTCGCGACGCAGATGTCCGATCCCGTCGCGATCATGGTCAACGGCCGGATCAACCGCATCATCGCCTCGGCGACTTTGGCCGGCGACCGCGACCTGCAGCAACGCCTGCTCGGCGTCGGCCGCCATGGCCATGACGAGACAGACGCGGCTTCGGAAGTGGCCCCGGCCGCCGGAACCGCACGGCCTGCCACGCAAGCGCCGGCTGGACCGATGCGCGTCTACGTCTCGAACCCGGTCATCCCGAACCGCTGGTCACAACCCGTGCCGGCGGCGCGGATCGAGGCGCAGGCCCGCACCATCTCGCGCCCGACATTGGCGACACGCGACGGCCAGCCAGTCGGGACGATCCGGCCGCTCGCGGCTGCGGCGAGCAGCGAGCCCTATGTCGTCATCGCCGGCACGCTCGACACCAAGGGCGAGGAACTGCGCTTCATCCGCGACCTGATCCGGGCCGAAGGCTTGCGCACCCGCCTCGTCGACCTCTCGACCTCGGGCCGCAGCGCCGGCGGCGACGTCACCCCGCAGGAGATCGCGCTCGCCTCGCCGAAAGGCTCGGCCGGCATCGCCTCCGGCGATCGCGGCACGGCGGTCGCGGCGATGACCGAGGCCTTCAAGGCCTGGCTGCCGCGCCAGCAGGGCCTGCTCGGCATCATCTCGGCCGGCGGCTCGGGCGCGACCGCGATGGTGACGCCGGCGATGCAGGCGCTGCCGGTCGGCCTGCCCAAGCTGATGATCTCGACCATGGCCTCAGGCGATGTCCGCGCTTATGTCGGCGCCACCGACATCGCCATGCTGCACGCTGTCACCGATGTGCAGGGCGTCAACCGCGTCTCGCGCCTCGTGCTCGGCAATGGCGCGCATGCCATCGCCGCCATGGCCAAGGCCCGCCTCGCCGAGCTGAAGCCCGAACCCTCGCGCCGCCGCGAGGTCGAGAAGCCGCTGGTCGGGCTCACCATGTTCGGCGTCACCACGCCTTGCGTGCAGCAGGTCTCCAGGCTTCTCGCCGATGAATGGGAGCCGCTCGTCTTCCACGCCACCGGCACCGGCGGGCGCGCCATGGAGAAGCTGGTCGAGTCCGGCCTCGTCGGCGCGGTGATCGACGTCACAACCACCGAGATCTGCGACCTGCTGATGGGCGGCCTCCTGCCGGCGACCGAGGACCGCTTCGGTGCGATCATCCGCACCCGCATCCCCTATGTCGGCTCGGTCGGCGCGCTCGACATGGTCAACTTCTTCGCGCCGGAAACGGTGCCGGAACGCTATCGCGCCCGGCAGCTCTATCCGCACAACCCGCAGATCACGCTGATGCGGACCACGGCGGAGGAGAATGCCCGCATGGGCCGCTGGATCGGCGAGCGGCTGAACCAGATGGAAGGGCCGGTCCGTTTCCTGATACCCGAGCTCGGCGTCTCCGCGCTGGATGCACCGGGCCAGGCCTTCCACGACCCGGCCGCCGACGCCGCCCTGTTACAGGCGCTGGAGCAGACGGTGCGCACCGGCCCCAACCGGCAGCTGATCCGCCTGCCGCTCCACATCAACGACCCCGCCTTCGCCGCCGCTCTGGTGCAGCAATTCCGCACGCTGCATGCCGGCCGGCGCCGCGAGCGGGTCGGCGGAGGCAGGTCATGACGGCTTTCGACAAGAAGACCCTGCTGAAGCGCTTCCGGGCGATGATCGCCAAAGGTGAGCCTATCGTCGGCGGCGGCGCTGGCACCGGTCTCTCGGCCAAATGCGAAGAGGCCGGCGGGATCGATCTGATCGTGATCTACAATTCCGGCCGCTACCGCATGGCCGGGCGCGGCTCGCTCTCCGGCTTGATGCCCTATGGCGATGCCAATGCGATCGTCATGGAGATGGCGGCCGAGGTGCTGCCGGTGGTGAAGAACACGCCGGTGATCGCCGGTGTCTGCGGCACCGACCCGTTCCGGCGCATGGACGTCTTCCTCGACGATATCAGGCGCCTCGGCTTCTCCGGCGTGCAGAACTTCCCGACGGTCGGGCTGATCGACGGCACCTTCCGCGCCAATCTCGAAGAGACCGGCATGGGCTATGGCCTCGAGGTCGAGATGATCGCGCTCGCCAACGCCAAGGGCCTGCTGACCACCCCTTACGTCTTCTGCGAGGACGACGCGCGGGCGATGGCGAAGGCCGGCGCCGACGTCATCGTCTGTCATCTCGGGTTGACCACCGGCGGCTCGATCGGCGCCGAGACGGCGCTCAAGCTGAAGGACTGCCCGGCGCTGGTCGAAAGCTGGGCCAAGGCGGCGCTCGCGGTGAAGAAGGACGCAATCATCCTCGTCCATGGCGGGCCGGTCGCCGAGCCCAGCGATGCCGACTTCATCATGAAGAACACGGCGCACTGCCACGGCTTCTACGGCGCGTCCTCGATGGAGCGCCTGCCGGTCGAGGTCGCGATCCGCGACCAGACCCGCGCCTTCAAGCAGATCAGCCGCTCGGCGGCGACGGGAAAGCCGGCGCGCAAGGCCGGCAAGACGAAATGACCCGGGCACGGGCGGGAGGATGCTGACATGACGGGACAGCTGATCGGATCGCTGATCCTCTGGCTGATCGTGGCGGTGATCGTCATCGCCATCGTCGTCTACCTGGTGAACTGGCTCTATCGCCGCTCATCGAAGGAGGTCTCCTTCGTCCGCACCGGCCTGTTCGGCGAAAAAGTGGTGATCAATGGCGGCGCCTTCGTGCTGCCGATCATCCACGACGTCACGCCGGTCAACATGAACGTGCTGCAGCTCGCGGTGACGCGGGCGAACAACGACGCGCTGATCACCCGCGACCGAATGCGCATCGACATCGACGCCGAGTTCTATGTCCGGGTGAAGCCGGAGCGGCAGTCGGTCTCGGTCGCCGCCGCCACGCTCGGCCGGCGCACCTTGCAGCCGGACCAGCTCAATGCGCTGCTCTCCGGCAAGTTCATCTCGGCGCTGCGCACCGTCGCCTCCGAGATGACGATGGAGGAGATGCACGAGCAGCGCGGCACTTACGTCCAGCGCGTCAAGGACGCCGCCGCCGAGGCGCTCGACCAGAACGGGCTCGTGCTGGAATCGGTCGCGCTCACCGATCTCGACCAGACCGACCTGCAATATTTCAACCCGTCCAACCGCTTCGACGCCGCCGGTCTGACCCGGATCATCGAGGAGATCGAGGACAAGCGGAAGCTGCGCAACGACATCGAGCAGGACTCGATGATCCGCATCCGCACCCGCAATCTCGAAGCCGAGCGCCAGGCGCTCGACATCGAGCGCGAGAGCGAGGCGGCGCGGCTGGAGCAGCAGCGCGAGATCGAGATCAAGCGCGCCATGCAGCGCGCCGAGGTCGCCCGCGAACGCGCCGTCCGCGACACCGAGGCCGAGCAGGCGCAGATCACCTCGCGCGAGGAGATCGAGAAGTCGCGCATCGCCAATGAGCGCGCGATCAGCGAGGCGCGCATCGCCTCGGAGCGTGACATCCGCCAGCAGGAGATCGCCCGGACGCAGGCGGTCGAGGAGGCTGAGATCGCCGCGCGCGAGCATGTCGAGAAAGCGCGCATCGCCAACGAGCAGGCGATCAATGTGGCCCGCATCGCCTCCGACCGCGATATCCGCCAGAAGGAGATCGAGCGCACCAAGGTGCTGGAAGCGGCCGAGATCGCCGCGCGCGAGGCGACCGAGAAGGCCCGTATCGTCCAAGAGACAGCGATCAACGCCGAGCGCATCACCCGCGAGCAGGAGGTGCGCAATCGCGAGATCGAACGCACCCGCGCACTGGAGCAGGATGACATCGCCGCGCGTGAATCGGTCGAGACCGCCCGCATCTCGCAAGAGGAGCGCGTCCGTGCACTCCAGATCGCGCGCAACCGCGCGCTCGACGAGGCCGAGATCGCCGCCCGCGAAGCGATCGAGAAAGCCCGGATCGCCCAGGAGAATGCGATCGCCGCCGACCGGATCGCGCTCGACCAGCGCACCCGCCTGCTCGAGATCGGGCGCGCCGAGACGATCGAGGCAGCAGAGATAGCCTCGCGTGAGGCGACCGAGAAGGCTCGCATCACGCAGGAGCAAACCATTTCGAGCGCCCGCATCCGCCGCGACGAGGAGGTGCGCAGCCTCGAAATCGCCCGCAACCAGGCGATCGACACCGCCGAGATCGCGGCGCGAGAGGCGACCGAGGCCGCCAAAATCGCACAGGAGCGGGTCAACGCGGCCGAACGCATCGCGGCGGAGCTTGCGACGAAGGAACTGGAGATCAAGCGTGCGGCGGAACTCGATGGTGCGGAGCTCAAGCGCCGCGATGCGGTCGAGCGGCAGCGCATCGCGACCGAGCTGAAACTCGACCAGGAGCGCATCACCTCGACCAGAACCCGCGAGATCGCGCAAATCGCCCAGAAGGAGGCGATCGAGGTCGCCGAAGAGCAGCGCGCCATCGCGCTCGCCGCCAAGAAGGTCGAGCGTACCGACGCCGACAAGGCGCTGCGCCAGGCCGAGATCACGGCGCGCCAGCAGGTCGAGACCGTCGACATCGCCCGCGAGCAGGCGCTGGAAGCAGTCAGGATCGAGCGCCGCCGCGCGCTGGAGCAATTGGAGATCGCCCGCAATCAGGCGCTTCAGGAGGCGCAGATCGTCTCGAACGAGGAGATCGAGCGGGCTCGCATCTCCTCCGACCGCGGCCTCGATGAGGCGCGCATCGGCCGCCAGCGCGAATTGCGCAAGCTCGAGATCGGGCGCGAACGCGAGGTCGAGACGGCCGCCATGGACAAGGCGATCGCGCTCTATGCCAAGTCGCTGGAGGAATCGGCGGCGCAGGCCAGTGCCGAGATCGCCCGCGCCAAGGCGGTCGAGGCCGAGGAGAAGGTCAAGACCGTCCGCGAGAGCGAGAGCGCACAGCGCCGCAAGACCGTCGAGATCCTGCTCGCCGAGAAAGCTGCCGAAGAGTCCCGCATCGCGGCCGAGGCCGACAAGGTGCGCCGCGCCGTCGAGGCCGAGGCGCAGAAGCTGCTCTACGAGGCCGAGAACGTGCTCAGCGACGGCGCCCGCTACGGGCTGTTCCGGCGCCGCCTGCTCGACAAGATCGAGGGCATCGTGCGGGAGAGCGTCAAGCCGATGGAGAAGATCGAGGGCATCCGCATCCTGCATGTCGACGGGCTCGCCGGGGCGGCCAGCGGCAGCGGCGCCGGCGGAGCGGCACGCTCGCCCACCGACGAGGTCATCGAATCGGCGCTGCGCTACCGGGTCCAGGCGCCGATGATCGACCAGGTGCTGAAGGAGATCGGCATCGAGGGCGGCAATCTCGCCAAGATGGGCGGGCTGATGCGCGAGGCCTCCGACATGCAGCGCGTCGCCAAGGAAGCGCAGCCGGCCAAGCCGAAGGATGGTGGCGATCCCGCCCCCGAAGGTGGCGGTGGCCGCTCCGGCTCCGGCAAGAAGTCGTGAGGCGCTGAGCGATGGCCCGCGTTTACGTCTCCAGCGTCATCGCCGCCCCGGCCGCCAAGGTCTGGGCCCGGGTGCGCGACTTCAACGGCCTGCCGAACTGGCATCCGCGCATTGCCGAGAGCCGGATCGAGAACGGCGAGCCGGCGGACAAGGTCGGCTGCATCCGCGCCTTTTCGCTGCGCAGCGGCGACCGTTTGCGCGAGCAGCTGCTCGGCCTCTCTGACTACGACATGTTCTGCACCTATTCGATCCTGGATTCGCCGATGCCGCTGACCAATTACGTCGCGACGCTCAGGCTGACGCCGATCACCGACCAGGAGCGCACCTTCATCGAATGGTCGGCCGATTTCGACTGCGCGCCGGACAAGGAGGCCGAGCTCGTCGCCGGCATCGGCACCAATGTCTTCCAGGGCGGCTTCGACGCCCTCAAGCGCGCCTTTGGGGGATAGCCATGCCCCATGTGGTCCGCAGCACGATCATCGATGCGCCGGTGGACCGGCTCTGGTCGGTCCTGCGCGACTTCAACGGGCATGACCGCTGGCACCCGATCGTGGCGAGGAGCGAGATCGAGCGCGCCTATCCGCCGGACCGTGTCGGCTGCATCAGGCGCTTCCTGCTGCGCGACGGCAGCGAATTGCGCGAGCAGCTGCTGACGCTCTCCGATCTCGAGATGACCTTCAGCTACTGCCTGCTCGATACGCCGATCCCGCTGTTCAACTACGTCGCCCATGTCCGGCTGCTGCCCGTGACCGACGGCAATCGCAGCTTCTGGCACTGGGAAAGCCGCTTCACCACGCCGCCCGGGCGGGAAGCCGAACTCGCCCGGCTGGTCGGTGACGAGGTCTACACCAACGGCATCGAGGCGGTGCGCCGCCTGCCCGCGATCGTCGGCGAGGAGGCCTGACATGCTCGACCTGAGAACCTGCGCCAGCCTGTCGGAAGCCGCCGGCATCCTCTCCGGCGACCGTCAGGCGCTGCTGATCGGCGGTGGCACACTGGTGATGCGTGAGGTCAACGAGGGCCGGCTAACCGAGGGCACGCTGGTGCGCGTCACCGATCCGGCCTTGCGGCAGATCAGCACCAGCGGCGCCCGCGTCGAGCTCGGCGTCGGCGTGACCATGGCAATGGTGCTGGCCAATCGCGACCTCGCTGTCCTGCACGCCGCGGCGCGGGCCATCGGCGGGCCTGCGGTCCGAACGATGGCGACGATCGGCGGCAATCTCTTCGCTGGCACGCCCTATGGCGATTTCACCGTGGCGCTGCTGGCGCTCGATGCGCAGATCGTGCTGCAATCCGGCTATGGCTCGGGCCGGGCGGTGCCGCTGGAGGATTTCCTCAGCGCCCGCGAGCGCGGCGGCCAGGGGCTGGTCACGGCAGTGCAGTTCGCGCGGCCGCAGAACCCGGCCGAGTTCCAGTTCCGCAAGATTGCCCGGGTCAAGCCGAAGGGCATCTCCGTGCTCTCGATCGCGGCGCATCTACCGCTCTCGGGCGGCCGCATAATGCAGCCGCGCGTCGCCTATGGCGCGATGGCCCCGACCCCGATCCGGGCTCGCGGCGTCGAAAGGGCGCTCGATGGCAAGCCGCTCGACCAGAGCGCGATCCAGATGGCGAAGCAGGCCGCGCTCGAAGGCTGCCGCCCGGCGACCGATGCGATCGCCAGCGAGTGGTACCGGCGCGAGATCCTCCCCGTCCATCTCGGCCGGCTGCTCGCCGGCGAACCCCGCTGAGGAGGCGCGCCATGGCCAAGCTCCCGGTCCAGTTCCGCCTCAACGGCAGCGATCGCGCCACCTTCGTCGATCCGGCGAGCAATCTGCTCGACACGCTCCGGCGCGGGCTCGGCGATTTCGGCCCCAAATATGGCTGCGGCCAGGGCACCTGCGGCGTCTGCACCGTGCTGGTCGACGGCGAGCCGCAGCTCGCCTGCCTGACACTCGCGGTGTCCTGCGAGGGGCGCCAGATCGAGACCACCTCCGGCATGGCCGATGGCCCGAACCTGCACCCGCTGCAGGACGCCTTCATGGACCATTTCGCCGCCCAATGCGGCTTCTGCACGCCGGGCATGCTGACCGCGGCGCGGGCGCTGCTGGCCAAGAACCCGCAACCGAGCCGCGAGGAGGTCGTCGAGGCGATCAGCGGCAATATCTGCCGCTGCACCGGCTACGAGCCGATCATCGCCGCCATCCTCGCCGCGGCGAATGCGCCCGGCGCGCGCCGAGCCTGAGGAGGTCGCCATGGCAACGATGGAGATGCGCAAGGACCTCTTCGCCGACGAGCGCGACGACAATCTCAACGTCATCGGCAAGGGCGTGCAGCGCCAGGACATGCCCGGCCATGTCACGGCACGCACCCGCTTCTTCGACGACCACGCCTTCGACGGCATGTTGCATCTCAAGGTCGTGCGCAGCCCGCATCACCATGCCCGCATCCGTTCGATCGACATCTCGGCGGCCGAGCGGGCGCCAGGCGTCAAGCGTGTGCTGCGCGGCGCCGATGTGCCCGTGAACAAGAACACGCTGCTCAGCCTGATCAATTTCGGCAAGGACGACGAGCCGTCGCTGGCGGTGAGCAAGGTCAGCTACAAGGGCGAGCCGGTCGTCGCCATCCTCGCCGACAGCGAGGCGCAGGCGCAGGCGGCGCGCAAGCTGGTGCGCGTCGACTACGACCCGCTGCCGGCGGTGTTCGACGTCGAGGAGACCCTGAAAGCCGGCGCGCCGGTGGTCAACGAGACCTATCCCGGCAACTACTTCGAATATCACGAGCGCTTCGACCACCAGAAGCTGCGCTTCGGCGATGTCGAGCGTGGCTTCGCCAGCGCCGACATCGTGATGGAGCATCGCTACCAGATGTCGCCGATCGAGCACGCGCCGACCGAGACCAACGGCTCGATCGCCGCGCCCGAGCAGAACGGCCGCTATCTCGTGCATTCCTGCGCGCAAGGCCTGTTCTTCGCGCTGGGCACCACCGCCAAGATCGTCAATGTCGAGTCGAACCAGCTGCATTTCATCGGCGGCACGGTCGGCGGTGGCTTCGGTGGCAAGGTCGACTCGCTGACCGAGCCGCTGGCCGTGCTCGGCGCGATGCTGACCGGCCGGCCGGTGCGCTTCGTCCTCGATCGCGAGGAGGAGATGCTCTACGGCTCGCCGCGCGGGGCCGAGCGCATCTACATCAAGGACGGGCTGATGCGCGACGGGCGCATCGTCGCCCGCCATATCCGCAGCTATTTCGACGCCGGCGCCTATACGCGCCTGTCGAGCTACGCCGCAATCAAATGCACGGCGCATGTGCCGGGGCCGTACTGGATCCCCAACGTCACCTCCGACATCTATGTCGCCTACACCAATCGCTGCCCGTCCACCGCGATGCGCGGCTTCGGCGTCACCGCTGTCGACTTTGCGCTCGAGGTCCAGATGGACCGCCTCGCCGAAGCCGCGAACATGGATCCGATGGAGCTGCGCATCCTAAACGCCTATCGCGATGGCGACATGAAACCGCATCGGCGCGCGGCCAAGAACACGGCGCTGGTCGAATGCGTGCAGGTCGCGGCCGAGAAGGCGAACTGGCCGCTATCGGAGCAGGCGAAGCGGGCATCGTCGCTGATCGGCGGCGGCGCCGGCGAGCGCGCGCAAATCCCGGCGACCCAGCTCGACGCGCGCGGCCAGATCGGCCGGCCCGATACGCGCAGCGGGCCGGTGACGCAAGTCCTGCCGGCCGGCACGAGCCGGATCGCGCCGAGCAAGCAGCCGGTGATGGAAGGCGCCCGCGACGGCCGCGCCGCGCCGACGCAGGTGCCGCGCTACGAGCCGCCACGACCGGCAGCGCCACTGCCTCCGGCCTACCAGCCTGCGCCACCGCCCTATCAGCCGGCCAGTTCGTATTCGCCACCTCCCGCTCACCCTGCCCCGGCATCGCCGGCCGCACCGGCTCAACCGCAGCACGGCGCGGTGCGGTTCTCGTCGGTCTTCGGCACGAGGAGGCGCTGAGATGCCGGCGATCAACGACGCGGCTCGAAGCAGGCCCTTCCCCTCCCCCTTGTGGGGAGGGGATAGGGGTGGGGGTGGTTCCGCTCGGCGAGCGGCCACAGGAGATGGCGCCGGCAGGAGCGGCTCTCGAACCTCCTCATCTGTCGCCCCTGCCCGCCGACCCCCACCCCTCTCTCCTCCCCACAAGGTGGAGGAGAAGCGGTTCGCCTTGCCATCACTGCGGCTTTCACGCTGCGCAGGGAAGGAGCGCTGAAATGGCCCGTCACGAAGGCCGCGGCATGGCCTCGGTCAATTATCCGATCGGCATGAACCTCGGCGGCGATCCGAGCCAGGCGCTGATCCATTCCAACCCGGACGGCAAGTTCACCGTCGCGCTCTCGGCGATCGATCTCGGCCAGGGCATGAAGCAGGTCTCGCGCCAGATCGCGGCCGAGACGCTCGGCGTGCCCGTCGAGGACGTCTATGTCGACACCGCCGACAGCGACACCGGCCCGCACGACATGGGCTCCTTCGCCTCGCGCGGCACGCACCGCATGGGCAATGCCATCATCGTCGCCGCCCGCGAGGCGCGCGGCGTTCTGCTCGAAGCCGCGGCGGAGGAGCTCGAGGTCAACGCCGCCGACCTCGTCACCGACGGGCGCGGCAACATCCATGTCCGCGGCGCCCCCTCGCGCAGCATCACGGTCAAGGCGACGGCGCAGGCGGCGCAGTTCAAGCAGGGCAAGACCATCGCCGGGCGCGGCATCTTCCTGATCCCGCTCTCGGCCGTCGATGCAGAGACCGGCGAGATGAATCCGAACACCGCCTTCGCCCATGCCTGCCTCGTCGCCGACGTCTCGGTCGATGACGAGACCGGCGAGGTCGAGGTGCTCCGCATGACCAGCGCCTATGAACTCGGCCGCGTCATCAATCCACGCATGGTCGAGCAGCAACTGGTCGGCGGTGCCTGGATGGGGATCAGCCACGCGCTCTACGAGACGCCGGAGCCCTACTACCCCAGCCCCGAGCACGGCCCGCGCGACTTCAACGAGTATTTGATGCCGGGGCCGGGCGACATCGCGCCCTATCACGTCACGGTGTTGGAGCGACCGGCGCCGGACGGCCCGTTCGGCGGCAAGGGCCCGGGCGAGATGTGCGCCAATCCGGTGCTGCCAGCGGTCGCCAACGCCGTCTACAACGCCGTCGGCGTCAGGGTCGACGAGTTGCCGATCACGCCCGAGAAGATCCTGCGCGGGATCAAGGCCAATGGCGGCGTCAAGCCCGGCCCACGCCGCGGCGGCCCGGTGAACTGGCGGTGACCTGATGGCGCTGAGGACGACCGTCGCCGGCATCTCCAGCCCGGAGGACCTCGCAGAGGCCCTGCAGGCGGCGATGTATCTCGCCGATGACGGCATCGCCACGGCCGGCTACCTCTCGCTCGCGCTCGGTAAGCCGCTGCTGCTGGAGGGCGCCCCCGGCGTCGGCAAGACCGAGGCCGCGAAAGCGCTCGCCGGCATCCTCGGGCGCCAGCTCATCCGCCTGCAATGTTTCGAAGGCATCGACGCGGCCGCCGCGCTCTACGAGTGGAACTATCCGCGCCAGATGCTCGCCATCCGCCAGGCCAAGGAGGGCGAGCAGCTCGACATCTACCGCGACGACTTCCTGATCGAGCGGCCGATGCTGACGGCGCTGCGGCGGCCGGACCAGGTCGTGCTGCTGATCGACGAGATCGACCGTTCCGACCACGAGTTCGAGGCCTTCCTGCTCGAATTCCTCTCGGATTTCTCGATCTCGATCCCCGAACGCGGCACGCTGCGCGCGCCCGAGAGGCCGGTCGTGATCCTGACCTCGAACCGCACGCGCGAATTGCACGAGGCGCTGCGCCGCCGCTGCGTCTACCACTACATCGCCTATCCCGAGCCGGAGCGGGAGGCGCAGATCATCATGCTGCGCTCCTCGGCCGTCGCCGAGAGCACTGCGCGCGCCGTCGTTCATGCCGTCGGGCTCTTGCGGCAGGAGCCGCTCGCCAAGCCGCCGGGGGTCGCCGAAGCGGTCGACTGGGCCGAGGCGGCGACGGCGCTCGCCCTGAGCGGCGCACCCTGGCCGGAAGCCTTCCGCCGCTCGCTCGGCGCCGCGATCAAGGACGAGGAAGACCTCGCTCACTTGCGACCACGCCTGCCGCTGTTCATCCCGGGGCTGGCGGCATGATCGTCTCGACTTCATTGCGAGCGCAGCGAAGCAATCCAGGGGCGGCAGTGCTCGACGTCCCCCTGGATTGCTTCGTCGCTTCGCTCCTCGCAATGACGGAGAGCGCAAGCGCGTCCCCTTCCCCCTTGTGGGGAAGGGCTAGGGATGGGGGGCGAACGACTGGGTACAAGGCCGCTCGTAAGAGCGGACTATTCCAACTCCCGGCGAATTCGTTTCGACTCTACGCCCCCCACCCCTGCCCCTCCCCACAAGGGGGAGGGGTTCCCCGTGCCTCTTTGCCTTTCGCAAGGGGAGAAGGGAGGCGCGCCTCATGATCACGCCGTTGCCTCCTGCCGCCCGGCTCTTCGTCGCCTTCCCGGCGCTGCTGCGTGAGCACGGCATCGCCGTCGCGCCCGAGCAGACGACCAGCTTCCTGATGGCGGTCGAACTGCTCGGCCCGCGCAGCATCGCCGATATCCGCAAGTCCGCGCTCGCAACGCTTAGCCCCCATCCCGAGCAGCGCGAGCGCTTCGACGCCTTGTTCGACATGCATTTCCTCGGCGGGGCGCTCGCCGAGCCCGGCGATGATGATTTCGCGCCGGACGAGGACATCTCGGTCCAGGAGGATACCGGCTCGCGCGAGGTGCTGATCGGCGAGGAGGCCAACGAGACCGGCCAGGCCGCGACCGGGGCCGAGGCTCTCTCGATCCGCCAGCTGAAGACGCTCGACGACAGCGAGACCTTGCGCCGCTTCGGCCGGGCGCTGCCGGCCGCCTTGCCCCGCCGCCGCGGCTATCGCCACCGGGCAGCTCGGCGCGGGCCGATGGTCGACCTCGCCCGCAGCCTCAAGGATGCGATCCGCCATGATGGCGAGGTGATGAGCCTGAAGCGGCTGAGGCGCGTGACACGGCCGCGGCCGATCCTGCTCCTGATCGACGTCTCCGGCTCGATGAAGCAGCGCAGCGACGCCAATCTCGCGCTGGCGCATACGATCATCCACGCAACCCGGCAGGTCGAGGTCTTCACCTTCGGCACACGGCTGACCCGCGTGACGCGGGCGCTCCGGCGCAAGCGCCGCGAGCAAGCGCTGGCCGAAGCCTCCGGCCTCGTCGCCGACTGGGATGGCGGCACGCGCATCGGCGATGCGCTGCAGGCCTTCCTCGCCGTGCCGCGCTTCGCCTCCTACGCGCGCGGCGCCGTCGTGGTCGTGCTCTCGGACGGTCTCGAACGCGGCGATCCCTCGGCGCTTGTCACAGCGGTCGCAAGGCTGGCGCAGCGCGCCCATCGCATCGACTGGCTGACGCCGCTCGCCGCCGACCCCGGCTATCGGCCCGAAACCGAAGCGCTCCGGCTGATCGCGCCGCGCCTCGCCAGCCTCTCGGACGGCGGCAGCACGGCGCGGATCTGCCGGCACATCCTGTCACTCGGAGGCTCGCTGGCGGCATGACCGGTCTCGTCGATTCCCATTTCCACATCTGGCGGCAGGCCGATCTGCCCTGGCTGCTCGGACCGATGCAGCCGCGCATCTTCGGCCCCTATGAGCCGATCCGGCGCGACTATCCGATCGCGGAATATCTCGGGGATTGCCGACCGGCCGGCGTGACCGAGGCCGTCTATGTCCAGGCCAACTGGGCGACCGACCGCTTTCTCGACGAGGTGACTTACGTCTCGCAGGCCTCTGACGAAACCGGCTTCCCGATCGCCATCGTCGCCTACGCCGACATGCTGGCGGGGGATGTTCGCCCGCAGCTCGACCAGCTCGCGCGCAATGCCCGGGTACGTGGCGTGCGCATGCAATTGCACTGGCACGAGAACACGCTCTACCGCTTCGCCAGTGGCCCGGATCTCGCACGCGATCCCAGGGTGATCGCCAATATCGGGCGGCTGGCGGAATACGGCTTCAGCTTCGACCTCCAGGTCTTCGCCAGCCAGATGGCGGGCGCGGCCGAGCTCGCCGCCGCCTGCCCGAAAGTCACCTTCGTGCTCCAGCATGCCGGCATGCTGGAAGACCTCTCACCGGAGGGTCTCGCCGCCTGGCGCGCGGGCATGACGCTGCTCGCAGCCCAGCCCAACATCACCAGCAAGCTCTCCGGCCTCGGCACCTTCCTGCGCCGGAACGATCCCGAGACGATCGCCTCCATCATCGGCGAGACGCTTGCCCTGTTCGGACCGGAGCGCTGCCTGTTCGGCTCCAATTTCCCGATCGAGAAGCTCTGGACGAGCTACGCCGAGCTGATCGCCGCGCATCGCGCCGCGGTGCCGCAAGCGGCGCAGGCGGCCGTGTTCAACGATACCGCGAGGCGGGTCTACCGCCTCGGCCAATAATCAAAAGGGGAGGACGTTCATGGCCCTCGAAATCAAGATCCTCGACTATGGCGATATCGAGCTGGAATCGAGCTTCCTCGTGCTCGGCCGCGATTGTGGCCGCACCCGCCGCGTGCCGACCTATGGCTTCCTGATCCTCGGCGGTCCCTGGCCGGTGGTGGTCGATACCGGCTACCGCCACAACCAGATCATGGAGAGCCTCGGCATGCGCGGCCTCCAGTTCCATGAGAACATGATCGAGAACCAGCTCGCCAGGCACGGCGTGCGCATGGGCGATGTGCGCTATGTCATGCACACCCATCTCCATATCGACCATGCCGGCAAGGACGAGCTCTTTCCGATGAACACCACGGTGCTCGTCAACCGGCGCGAGCTTGAATACTCCGTCTCCGGGCTGATGCACCCGCAATACCCGGCGCCCGACATCAAGCACCTGATCGATCGCCTGCACACGCGCGATGCGCTGCGTTTCGAGGATCTCGAACTATCCGGGATGATCGAGCTCTTCCCCGGCTGCTACCTCGAAGCCGCCGGCGCCCATACCGAGGGCTCGATGAACGTCCATGTCGACACCAATGAGGGCCGCGCCATCATCTGCGGCGACGTGATCTACGACTTCAACGATCAGATCGTCTCGCCCTTCCACGAGCTCCACGCCAACGAGCCGCGCACCACCGGCAATCACGGCGTCTCCAAGCGCGAGGAGAAGGCGGCGATCAAGAAGCTGCTAGCCAACGGCGCCTTCCTGCTGCCGGTGCACGACAAGCCGGCCAAGATCGCCCATGGCCAGGTCGTCGGCCGCATGGACATGGCGGTGCCCGGCCCGGTCGTGCAGTCGCTGCCGGCGCGCAACTGGTTCGCGGCGTGATGGATGCCGCGCTGCACCGTCGTCATTGCGAGCGTAGCGAAGCAATCCAGGGGCGGCAGCGCTCTACGTCCCCCTGGATTGCTTCGTCGCTGACGCTCCTCGCAATGACGGGGTGCGCGACCGTCACTCATGCTTCGATCGCCATGGTACCCGCATGACCACCCACATCGCCGTCCAGCCCGGCTTCGCCGACCTGATCGACCTCTGGGCGCCGGTGCGCCAGCTCGGCACCGGCTTCGAATTCTCGGAGGGCCCGATCTGGCATCCCGCCGAGCAGCATCTGCTGTTCTCGGACATGCCGGGCGATGTCCGCCGCCGCTGGGACAAGAATGGCGTGCGCGAGGTCAGGCGGCCGGCGAACAAATGCAACGGCATGACCTATGATGCCGCGCTCGACCTGATCATCTGCGAGCACGCGACCTCCTCGCTGATGCGCGAGCGGCCGGATGGGCAGCGCGAGGTCATCGCCTCGCATTTCGAGGGGATGGAACTCAACAGCCCGAACGACGTGGTCGTGAAGTCGGACGGGTCGATCTATTTCTCCGATCCCTGGTATGGCCGCATGCCGGTCTTCGGCGTCGAACGGCCGCGGCAACTCGGCTTTCAGGGGGTCTATCGCATTCCCCCGGAGGGCGGAGCGCCGCAGCTCCTGGTCGACCGCTATCTCTTCGACCAGCCGAACGGGCTCTGCTTCTGCCCGACGGAAGACCGGCTCTTCGTCAACGACACCGTCCAGCACAACATCCGCGTCTTCGAGATCAAGCCGGACGGCCGGCTCGGCTCCGGCCGCATCTTCGCCTCCGGCATCGTCGGCTCCGAACCCGGCGTCCCCGACGGGATGAAATGCGATGCGCGGGGCAATATCTGGGTCACCGGCCCCGGCGGCGTCTGGGTCTATTCGATCAAGGGCGAGCTGATCGGCAAGCTGCGTGTGCCGGAACTCGTCGGCAACCTGACCTGGGGCGGACCCGACTGGCGCACGCTCTTCCTCACCGCGAGCCATTCGCTCTATGCGGTCGAGACCAAGGTCGGGCCGCGTATCGAACCCTATATGAAGGCGGGCAATGCCAACGCCGGGCGTTCGAGCCATGGAGGGGACGCGACAGAGCGACTTGCCGCTGATGCCGGTTCTACAGCGACCGTTTCCGCGAACAGCACGAAGAAGGCCTCCGCCGGCTACCGGCTCGATCCGTCGCGCTGCGCCCTGCTCATCCAGGACATGCAGAACGACGTCGTCATGGAAGGCGGCGCCTTCGCCTCTTCCGGCTCGCCGGAACATTGCCGGCAGCAGAACGCGATCGCCAACGGCGCCCGACTGGCGCAGGCGGCGCGGGCGCGCGGCATCCCGGTGATCCATGTCTGGTTCATCGTCGAAGCCGGCGCACCCGGCGTCACCATGAACGCCCCGCTGTTCGAAGGCCTGGCCGACGCCAAGGCGCTGGTGCGCGGCACCTGGGGCTCAGCACCAGTGCCGGGCCTTGAGGCACAGGGCGGTGACCACATCGTCGAGAAGCAGCGCATGAGTGCCTGGGAGGGCACGCGGCTGGAGACGGTGCTGAGGGCGCTTGGCCGCGACATCGTCATCGTCACCGGCGCCTGGACCAACATGTCGATCGAGCACACTGCCCGCACCGGCGCCGACAAGGGCTATTTCATGCTGGTACCGGAGGATGCCTGCTCGACCATGAACGCCGAATGGCACACGGCCTCAGTCAACTACGCGCTGCAGAACGTCTGCGTCGTGACCGATGTCGACGCCGTCATCGCCGCGACGGACGCCGGAGTATAGCGGCATCGCTGCCGGACATGTCGCGACAGCTCACCTCACCTCGCCGCGCCCGTCGAAAACCCGAGAACACCGGCGAGCACGCCGGCCCAAAGCGCATAGCCCGCCACATTCAGATGCACGCCGTCGGGCTCGTAATAGCGGCCCATCGGCCGGCCGTTCAGCCCAATCAGGCAGCTGCCGACATCGACATAGCCGCCGGCCTGGTCGCCCGCATGGCTGTCCCTGAGCATCGCGTTGAAAGCATCGAACTCGCCGGCATGGAGCCAGCGTCCGGGGCTATGCTTGATCGAGAGGCGGTGGATCGGGACGGGGCCGAACTTCTCCCGCAGCCGCTGCGTCAGCCGCTCCAGCGCCTCGAAGGCCGCGCCGGCGTCGAGCCCGTCATTGGCGATGTCGTTCTCGCCGAAATAGAGCACGATCCGCCCGGGCTCGACGAGATCGAGCAGAGCGTCGCAATAGCGCAGGCCGCTCTCGGCCGTGCCGCCGCCGAAACCGAGATTGGCGACCTCCAGCGAACCGAAATCCTCGGCCATCCGGTCCCAATAGCGGAAGGAGGACGAGCCGAAGAAGACGACCGGCTTGCCGGCGAAGCGCCGGCGCAGAATCTGGCCGCGAACCGCGAGCACGTCATCGTCATAGCGCGTGGTGGTCCATTCTGCCGGAAGGGTCAGCGTGGCGGCGGGAGCGATCGAAGGATGCCGGTTCACGGAACGGGCCTCATGAGCAGGGAATGCGGGCGGTGGCCGGGCCGGAACGACATCACGCCCTCCGCCCGGAAAGACGCGGATCGATGCGCTCGCGCAGGGCGTCACCGAGCACGTTGATCGCGATCACCAGCAGCGACAGGAACAGGCCGGGAAAGGCGATGATCCAGGGTGCGACGCGGAAGAACTGGCGGCCGCCGGCCATGACGTTGCCCCAGCTCGGCAGGTCCGGCGAGATGCCGACGCCGATGAAGCTGAGGATGGCTTCGGCGAGGATCGCCGAAGCGCAGACGAAGGTCGCCTGGACCACGAGCGCTTCCGTTGCGTTCGGCAGGATATGCCGGATGAGGACGCGCGGCGTGCTCGATCCGATCGCGATCGCCGCGTCGACATAGGGCATCTCGCGCAGACTGAGCACCACGCCGCGCATCAGCCGCGCCGTCCGCGGGATCTCCGGCACGCTGATCGCGATCATCACGGTCGCAAGCCCGCCGCCGAGCAGCGAGGCGAGCGCGATCGCCAGCAGCACGCCGGGAATGGCCATCAGCCCGTCCATGATGCGCATCAGCACGCTGTCGGCCAACCGGACATAGCCGGCGACGAGCCCGATCAGGCCGCCTGCCAGCAATGTCAGCACGGAGACGCCGAGCCCGACCATGAGCGAGGTCCTGGCGCCCGACAGCGTCCGCACGAAGATGTCGCGGCCGAGATTGTCCGTCCCGAACCAGTGGGCCGGGCCCGGCGGCTGCAGCGCCTCGCCCATGTTGAGGTCGCTGCTGTAGCCGAGGATCGGCGGCGCCAGCATCGCGCAGGCCGCGACCAGCGCGACAATGGCGAAGCTCAGGCCGATCACGACCGTCGACGCCTTGAGGGAATGGCCAGCGCGGGCCATCTGCGGCTGCGCGCTCATGAGCGCATGTCCTGTCGGATGCGGGGGTCGAACAGCGCATAGCTGAGATCGACGAGCAGGTTCACCACGACCAGGACGAAGGCGAAGACCAGCATCACCCCCTGCACCACCGGATAGTCGCGCGACAGGATGGCATCGACGGTCAATCGCCCGACCCCCGGCAGGTTGAAGACGGATTCGGTGACGACGACCCCGCCGAGCAGGGCCGCGAAGGAGGTGCCGACGACGGTCACCACGGGCACGCCGATATTCTTCAGCGCATGCGTCGCGACCACCTTGCGCTCGGGCAGGCCCTTGGCCCGCGCGGTCCGGATATAGTCCTCGGACAGGACGTTGAGCAGCGTCGCCCGCGTGATCCGGGCGACCAGCGCGGCGAAGAGCAGCGTGAGCGCGACCGTCGGCAGCGTCAGGCTGCGCAGGCTGTTCCAGAGGCCGCTTGCCAGCGGCCGATAGCCCTGCACCGGCAGCCAGCCCAGCTCGATCGCAAACACCTGCATCAGCGCATAGCCGATCACGAAGACCGGGATCGAGAAGCCGGCGACGCAGAGCGCCATGACGAGATAGTCGGTGACCAGGCCGAGGCGCCGGGCCGCGAACACGCCGGCCGGCACCGCGACCAGGACCGACAGGAGCGTCGTGGTCAGCGCCAGCATCAGGGTCGGCTCGGCCCGCTGCAGGATCATCGTCGCGACCGGGCGGCCCGAATAGACGGACACGCCGAGGTCGAACTGCGCCAGCTGGCGCAGATAGATCAGGAATTGCACCACCAGCGGCTGGTCGAGATGCAGCCGCTGGCGGATCTGCGCGATCTGCTCGGCGCTGGCATTGTCACCCGCCATGGCCGCCGCCGGATCGCCCGGCCCGATATGCAGGAGCATGAAGACGACGATGAGGACCGTCAGCATGACTGGCAGCGTCGCCAGGAGCCGCGAGAACAGAAAGCGCGCCATGAGCAGACCTTGAAGGCACGGGCCGGACGCTTCGTCCCGGCCCGCCGTGTCGGAGATGCGGCAGGATCAGTCGGATTTGCGCACGTTCCAATAGGTCAGAGTCGCCCCCGGGACGAAGCCCGACACGCTTTTGCGCCAGGCCGAGAGGTCGTTGAACTGCCCGAGCGGAATATAGGTGACGATCTCGTTCGAGCGCGCCTGCATCTCGACCGCGATCGCCTTGCGCGCGGCATCGTCGGAGGCCAGCAGGAATGTCTGCCAGAGCTCCTGCAAGGGCTTGTCGCAAGGCCAGCCGACGAAGGCCTTCTCGCAGGCGCCGGTGACATAGGGGTTGGTCAAGGGATCCATCAGCGCATCGCCGGCAAAGCCGGTGATGAAGACGTTCCAGCCGCCCTGCTTCGGCGGGTTCTTGTTGGTCCGGCGCGTGAACATCGTCGCGGTGTCCATCTGCACGTCCTCGACGGCGAATCCGGCCTTGCGCATCGAATTCACCATCACCGTGCCGACGTCGCGTTGGACCTTGGCATCCATCGGATGGAGATAGACGATCGGCGTCCCATCATAGCCGGCCTCCTTCAGCAGGGCTTTCGCCTTGTCGAAGTCCTGCTTCATGAAGCGCTCGCTGCCGACATCGGTCTCATAGGGGCTGCCGCACATGAACAGCGCCGGGCAGAGCTGGTAGAGGTCCTTGCGGCCGCCGAACACGGCTTGCATCGAATCCGACTGGCTGATCGCGTATTGCAGGGCCTGCCTGATCTTGACGTTGTCCATCGGCGGCTGGGTGTGGTTGATCACCACCTGGAAGTTCTTGCCGAGGATGGGCGCCTTGGCGATCTGGATCGACTTGTCCTTCTCCAGCACCGGCAGCATTTCGGCCGGCACCTCGGCGACATAGTCGATCTCGCCGGCCAGCAGTGCATTGACCGCACTGAGATCGTCGCTGAACTGGATGCGTTCGATGCGATCGACCCCGGCAGTCTTGCCGCCGGCAAGACCGCTCGGCGCCTCGCCGCGCGGCTTGTAGCCCGCATGCCTGGCGACGACGAACTTGACGCCCGGAACCCATTCGTCCGGCAAGAGCTTGAACGGGCCGGAGCCAACGAACTCCTTGAGCTCGGTCGTCGCGGGCGTCCTGGCGAGCCGCTCCGGCATCACGAACAGCGGATAAGCGGTCATGCGGGCGAAGCCGTCGATCAGGCGGGCGAAGGGCTCCTTCAGCCGGACCTCGAACGAGGTCGCATCGATCGCCTTGATCGCATCGAGACGCTTCTCGACCTCGGCCCCGAGGCTGTCCTTCTTCATCCAGCGCTCGATCGAGGCAACGCAGTCCGCAGCCGTGACGGGCTTGCCGTCATGGAAGCTCAGGCCCTGGCGCAGCTTGAAGACATAGGTCTTGCCGTCGTCGGAGAGCGTGTGGCTTTCGACCATCTGCGGCTGGGCGCGATAGTTGCCGTCCAGCGAGAACAGCGTGTCGTAGATCAGATAGGCCATGTCCCGGACCGGATAGGCCGAGGTGAACAGCGCATCGAGCTGCTTGATGTCGCCGGTGTTCTTGATCTTCAGGACGGTTTCGGCCTGTGCCGGCGCGACGGCCGCAAGGCAGAACGCTCCGGCCAGCCCGGCCGCCATCACGGTTCTCAACATCGACCCCCTCCCGGCATTTTCGAGTGCCGCCCGGTGCTCGCCAGGCGCGTCATTGAGGGCCGAAGCTAGCGAAGCTTGCCGCTTGCACATAGGGCTGGAGTTGTGTTTCAGATATAGCAATTTGTTATATCCGGAAGGCATAACCGGAGTGAAGCTGCGGCAGCTGAAGAACTTCCTGGTGATCGCCGAAACCGGCAGCCTGATGAAGGCCGCCCTGCATCTGGGCGTGGCGCAACCCGCCCTCAGCCGGGACCTGCGGCAACTGGAAGAGGAGCTCGCGACCCGCCTCTTCCATCGCGATGGAAGAGGCGTCTCGCTGACGCGCGACGGTGCGGCGTTCCAGGCCGCGATAGCCCCGCACATCGCTGGGCTCGACGCGGCGAAACAGGCCCTGGTCGGCAGACGGCCCGGCTATGCCGGCTCGATCCGCCTCGCCTGGACCGGCACGATCAGCATCCCGCTGGCGACGCCGATCATCTCGGCCTTCACCCAGCGCTTTCCCGAAGTCGAACTGCACGCCCGCGGCGGATCGAGCCTCCACATCGCCGAATGGGTGGCGCGCGACGAGATCGACATCGGCATCTTCAATTCTGAACGCCCCGCCACCGGCGCGCTCGTCGAGACATTGGCCCGCGCACCCCTGTTCCATGTCGCGCGGGCCGACGGGCCGGTGCCGCCGACCATCACCTTTGCGCAGGCCGCCGCTGGCCCCCTCTTCGTCCACAGCCGGCAGAACGCGCTCGGGCGCATCGTCGAGGCCTGCGCCCGCGAGCACGATATCCCCTTGAAGATCTATGCCGAGGTCGACGACTTCCTGGCAGTCCGGCCGATGATCGAGGAAGGGCGGGCGGCGGCGATCGTGCCGCGCAGCCTTCTCTCCAGCGACGCCCCCACAAGGCTCGCCGTGCGGCGCGTGACAGAGCCGGAGCTGACCTTGTACTTCCACCTCGCGGTCTCGAAGGTCAAACGCAGCCGCCCCGCGGTCCTGAGCCTGGCCGATGTGATCAGATCCGCGGTCGCAGATGCGACCCAGGCCGGGCAGTTCGACGGCGAGCTCCGGACTTGACCTGATCCGCTGCCCTGGCGAAGCCCATGCGCCGGGACGATCTACGCGGCCTCATCGGCAAGAAGCGCGCGAAAGGCCTGCGCGGGCCGGCCAACATAGCGTTCCTTGTGCCGCAGCATGACGAAGCGGCGCGCGGGGATTTTCGCAGCGACCTCGGCGAGCAGGCCCGAGCGCAAGGCGTTGGCGACGACGAGCCTCGACATCAGGGCGGCAGCGGAGCCCGCATCGACGGCGGTGCGCACGGCTTCGTTGGCGGGCAGTTCCAGCAGGACGTCGAGGTCCGCGACCGAGCGCCCGGCGCCGGCGAGAACCGCTTCGAGGGCTTGCCGCGTCCCTGAACCGGGCTCACGCAGAACCCAGGGACTCTCGACGAATTCCGCCGGATCGACGCGCTTCCTCCCCGCCCAGGGATGACCGGGCGCGACGACGATCGCCAGCTCGTCCATTGCGATGATTTCCTGTGCCAGCAGCGGAGCGTCGATCTCGCCTTCGACGAAGCCGATATCGGCAAGCCCGTCATGGATGGAGGCCGCGACCGTCTCGGTATTGCCGATCACCAGCGGCGTCTCGATCCCGGGATGCCGGGTGCGAAACAGCGCGAGCTTTCGCGGCAGCCAGTAATTGCCGACCGTCTGGCTCGCCGCCAGGGACAGCCGCCCGCGCTTCAACCCGGCGAGGTCCGAGAGGACCTGCTCGCCCGTCGCGGCGCGCGCGAGGATCGCGCGAGCCTCGTTCAGGAACAGGCGCCCCGCATCGGTCAGCACGATCCGGCGCCCGACGCGATCGAACAGCTTCACCGCATGGCGATGTTCGAGCGCCGCGATCGCTGCGCTCGTCGCCGATTGCGTCAGATTCAGCTCCGAAGCCGCGCGCGTGACATGCTCGCGCTCGGCGACCGCGACGAAGATGCGAAGCTGTTCGAGCGTCATGGGAGTCGATGAGTCCTTGGGCAGGCCCGGCTTCCGGATGCTCTCGCGAGGATCGCTCCCGAAGAGTCGCCATCAAAAATGATCGATTTTTTCGATTGAAACAAGAAAAACAACACGTTGGATTGCTTAAGCCAAATAGCTCAGAACCGGCGCATCGAATGGCCGGGTACTGTGATGACACTTGAAAGCCCAGATCGGACGAGTTTGGTTGACCGGGCAGCCTCGGGCGCCAAGCGCATCGGCCCGGGCCTGCTGCTGTGCCTGGCCGTTTCGGTCGCGGCGCTCGGCGCCGAACATCTCGAAGCCTGGTTCTTCCAGCGCGCCTGGCTCGAAGCACTCGTCCTGGCGATCCTGTTGGGCACCCTGGTCAGGAGCCTCTGGAAGCCCGACAGCCGCTGGCGCCCGGGCATCGCGTTCTCGGCGAAGACCTTGCTGGAGATCGCCGTCGTGCTGCTCGGCGCCTCCCTGAGTGCCGCCACGGTCGCCGCCACCGGCGCACCGCTCCTTCTCGGCATCGCCGCCGTGGTCTTCGTCGCGATCGGCCTGAGCTACGGTATCGGCCGCCTGCTGGGACTGTCGAAGCGGATGGCGATCCTCGTCGCCTGCGGCAATTCGATCTGCGGCAACTCGGCGATCGCCGCCACGGCCCCGGTCATCGGCGCCGATGGCGACGACGTCGCCGCCTCGATCGCCTTCACCGCGGTGCTCGGCGTCGTGGTCGTGCTCGGCCTGCCACTGCTGATCCCGGCGCTGGGCCTCAGCGTCCACCAGTTCGGCATCCTGTCGGGCCTGACGGTCTATGCCGTTCCCCAGGTCCTCGCCGCCACGGCGCCGGCGGGCGCCGCCGCGATCCAGATCGGAACCCTGGTCAAGCTGGTGCGCGTGCTGATGCTCGGGCCCGTCATCCTCGTGCTGTCGCTGCTGTCGAGCCGGCTGCGCGAGGAGACCGACGCGCAGGTCGCGGCAGAGCGTCCCGCGCCGCGTCCGGTCGGGCTGCATCGCCTCGTGCCCTGGTTCATCGTCGGCTTCGTGGTGATGGCGGCATTCCGCTCGGCGGGGCTCATTCCGGCGATCCTGCTGCCGCCGCTCGCCACCGTCGCGAACGTGCTGACGATCGTCTCGATGGCGGCGCTCGGGCTTAGCGTCGACATCCGCTCCGTCGCCCAGGCCGGCCCGCGCGTCACCGCCACCGTCGTCCTCTCGCTGCTCGCGCTCGGAGTGATCTCGCTCGGCCTGATCCGCCTGCTCGGGGTGGCCTGAGACCAGATCACGATGATTTTGGATCGAGGCGATCCAAAATCATAAAACGTGATCGATTCTAATAGTTTAGAGCAGGATGCGAAAAACCGGTTCCCGCTTTTTCGCATCCTGCTCTAACCCAGCGAAAAGAGCGCGCTGTCGCCAAGGCCAGCGCGCAGCCTGCCGAGCAGCGCCCCGTCGCGCAGGATCGCCGCGACGCGGTCGGCATCCGGGCCGTTCTCGCGATCGTCCTGGAGCATCGGGATATCCTTGCGGATCGCCTCGTAGAGCGCACCGGTCGCTTGGGCGAGCCGGGGCTTGCCGCGCATGTCGACCGCCTGCGCCGCGACCAGCGCCTCGATGGCGAAGATCAGCCGCAGCGGCAGGATCTGCTCCTCGAGCTTGCGGATCGTCAGTAGCGTCTGCGGCGCGTGGTCCTCCACCGTTTCGGACACCGGGATCGAATCCGTGCTCGCCGGCGTCGCCTTCAGCCTCACCTCGCTTTGCAGGGCTGACACCGTCTTCTGCATCGAGTTGTAGCCGTTCGAAGCCCCGCCCAGCGGCGAGAGGTATTTCGGCAGGCCGGAGAGCTGGGCGTTCATCAGCTTGATCGTGCGATAGGCCGAGGCCGTCGCGAGCTGGACGTTGATGATCGCCAGCGTGTCGAAGGCGAGCGCGATGTCCGGCGTGTGGAAATTGGCGGTCGACAGGATGAGGTCGTCCTCGGCCATGACCAGCGGGTTGTCGGCGGCGGAATTGACCTCCGTCGCGACGCTGGCGACGGCGGTCTCGAAGCTGGCGAGCGCCGGCCCGTAGATCTGCGAGAGCACGCGGAAGCACAGCGCATCCTGGATCGAGCGGGCGGCGCTAGGGTCGTGCAGGTAGCTGCCGCCCAGTATCGCACGGAAGGCCGCCGCCGCCTGGACCTGACCGCGCGCCGGCCGCGCGGCGGCGAGGCGCGCGTCGAAGATGCGCGGATTGGCGGCGTAGCCCTCGCCCGCGAGGGCCGCGACGACCATCGAAGCCGACATGAGGTCGGAGAGCTCCGCCAGGACGAGCGCCCCATAGCCGCAGCTGACCGCGCTGGCGTTCAGGATCGCGAGGCCGTCCTTGGGGCCGAGCCGGGCCGGCGCCAGACCGGCGGCGCGCAGCGCCTCGGCCGCCGGCATCCGGCGCCCGTTCAGATAGGCCTCGCCGAGCCCGATCAGGGCTGCACCGAGATGGGCGCACAGGCCAAGATCGCCGGCGCCGATCGAGCCGCGGCCGGGGACGACCGGCGTGATGCCGGCATTGAACATGGCGACGGCAAGGTCGAGCACCGCCGGCGAGATGCCCGATCCGCCCTGCGCCATGCCGACGATGCGGCTGAGCAGCATGGCGCGGCCGGCCCGTTCCGGAAATGGCTCGCCCACGCCGATACAGCGGCCGCGCACCATCTTGACCTGGAAGGCTTCGATCTCCTCCGGCGGGATCCGGTAGCCGACATTGCCGCCGAGCCCGGTATTGAGCCCGTAGATCGGCTCGTCGCGGTGCATGTAACGATCGACGACGGTCCGCGCCGCGGCGACCCGCGCGACGGCGGCCGGGTCGAGGGCGATCCTATGCCCTTCATCGACGATGGAGAGGATGGTGCCGAGGCCGACGCTCGTCGCGCCCAGTTGCATGACGCTCATGCGGGTTTCCTTTTGATCGTCGGACTGAGGATGGTGCGGGCCGCGTTATTCGGCAGCCGCAGGATGGGAGATGGCCCCGGCGAAGCCCTGCATCGTCCGGGCATACCATTCGACGAAGGTCCAGACACCGTGCTCGGAGGCCTCGGCATAGGGGCCGGGACGATAGCCGACGGAACGGACGCCGCGCTGGTTGCGCTCGACCAGCTGCCGGTCCTGGTCGTTGGTGGCGCGCCAGACCTCGACGAGCCGTTCGAGGTTGTAGTCCCTGCCCTCGACCGCCTCGGCATGCACTACCCATTTGCAGGTGACGATGGTCTCGCCCGCCGATTTCGGCAGCATCTGCACGATGATGGCGTAGTCGGCGTGGATATGGCCGAACATGCTGGGATAGTGGGTGAAGCGCAGCGAGCCGATGTCCTGCTCCGGCCAGTCGCCGAGACGGCGGGAGACCGCGGGCTTGCCGTCCATGGTGATCGAGAGGTTGCCCGCCTTGAACGGCATCCGCCCGACGCGGAAATCGGCGCCGTCTTTGGTGACACTGGGCAGGCCGGTCGCCTCGCAGCGCCGCCAGAATTCGGCGATAGTGGGATCGCTCCAGGGATCGGCGAAGTCGAAGATCAGGAGCGTGTTCATCAGTTCGGGATGCCCGGCCTGGCAATGGTCGCACTCGCGGGCGTTCTCCATCACGAGCTTCCAGTTGCCCTGCTCGTGCAGCGTGATCGTGTGGACGACCTTGCCCTCGCCGAGCCGGTGCGGCGCAGCCGCTGGCCCGAGCGCTGCGGCGAAGGGCGCGATGTCCGGAGCCTCCTCGGCGAGGCAGACATAGATCAGCCCGGCGATCTCGCGGACATGGACCGGCCGCAGGCCGAGCTCGCCCTTGTCCGCCGCCGGATCGAGATTGGGTGCGCGCAGGAGCCGGCCGGTCGGGTCGTAGCTCCAGTGATGATACGGGCAGACGAAGCTGGTCCTGCGCCCGCATGGCTGGTCCAACACGATCGAGCCGCGATGCCGGCAGCTGTTGAAGAAGGCGCGGACCGCCATCTCCCGGTCGCGGCAGACGATGACCGAGGTCTCGCCGATCTCGAAGGTGAAGAACGCGCCGGGCTTGCCGATCTCGCAGGCGAGGCCGGCGAAGACCCAGCGGCTTTCGAAGATCGCCTGCATGTCCAGGCGGAAGAAGTCGGGATCGTCATAGAACGGGCGCGGCAGCGAGGTGTGCGGCACCCGCTCTACCAGGAGATGCGCCATGCGCTCCCGGCTCGCCCGGTCCTGTACCCTTTCGCCAGCTTTCCAGCGCGTCATCGCCTTCGGTCCCCGCTTCGCCATCGAGTTAAGGTCGCTGGAGCGGGCTGGCCAAGGCGCATCATGTGATGTTTGTTGACAAAGCTAGCATTCGAACCTTGTCTGCCGCTTCGAGGGACAATTGTAGACGAAACGGAACGATCGGATGGTTTCATGAACGCCGCCGACGCCGCAGCCGGCTTCCGGCAACGCCTGCAATCCCTCATCGACGGCTCGGGCCTGAACCAGGCGGCCTTCGCCCGCATGGCCGAGATCGATCGCTCGACCCTGTCGCAATTGCTTTCGGCGGATGGGCCACGCATGCCGCGCGCCGACACGCTCATCGCCCTGGCGAAGGCCTGTCAGGTCTCGGTCGACTGGCTGCTCGGGCTGACGCCGCGCAAGGAGGTCGGGACGCAGATCATCGACTCGATCATGCAGATCCAGACCCATACCCGCTCGCCCATCGACGATCACTTCCTCGGCTGGCTGCGCGAGGTCGAGGGTTATCGCGTCCGGACAGTGCCGGACAGCCTGCCGGACTTCCTCAAGACCGAGGAGGTGCTGCGCTACGAGTATCAGGGCTCGTCGTTGAACAATGTCAGCCATTCCTTCGGCGCGCGCCTCGCGCTGATGCGCCGGCCGGAAAGCGAACTGGAGGTTTGCACCTCCATCCAGGCACTGACGACGATGGCCAAGGGCGAGGGCAAATGGGAGGGCCTGAACAAGACCGCCCGCCGCCGCCAGCTCGAGCATTTCGGCGAGCTCTATGCCGAGCTCTACCCGAGCCTGCGCATGTATTTCTATACGCTGACGGAGACCTATTCGAACCCCTTCACCGTCTTTGGGCCGAAGCGGGTGACGCTCTTCCTGGGCACGAGCTATCTGGTGCTGAACGGCATCGACTATGTCCGGCTGTTCAGCAAGCGCTTCGACGAGCTGATCAAGCTCGCCGTGGTCCAGCCTCACCAGATCGCGCAGACGCTCGACGACGTGCTGAGCGAGCTCGGCTGAAGCAGCGCTTACGCCGCCTCCGTCCGCCGCGGGGCCGCCTCGCCCGGCGAGGCGGTTACCCCGAAGGGATGGGCGACCGCGTCGTGCTCGCGCAGCAGGAAACGGCGCGCCACGTCGCGATAGCCGTCATAGACCATGCCGCCATTCTCGCGGACGAGCCGGTCGCGATTGGCCCGGTACCAGCGCGGGATCTCGTACCAGGGCATGACCGGGCGTTCGTGGTGCACGGCGTGCAGGTTGTTGTAGAGATAGAGCAGGCCGAGGATCGGCGCGTTCTCGACGATGGCGGTGCGCTCCAGCACGCCCTCGGCCGCCTTGTGCTCGGCGAAGGAGCGCAGCAGCATCAGCGCCGTCGCCGGATAGACGATCGCCAGCAGGTAGAAGGGCAGGCTCATCTCGCAGACGAGGACGAGCCACGCCAGCACGAGCAGCAGCATCGGCAGATGCTCGGCCCAGGCGCGCCGGGCCGTCCTGTCGCCGCGCCTGACCGCCCGGGCTTCGTCGGCGAGAAAACGCCCGATCGCCCAGAACGGCCCGATCACCAGGCGCCCCAGCAGCGTCTTCTGCGCCCGCAGCAGAGTGCGGCCGAGGGGGCCGAGCCCGTCCCAGTCCGCGGCGGAGAGATAGCGCGATTCCGGATCGTCGAGCGGATCCGTCAGCCGCTCATCATGATGATGGCGCAGATGCAGGACGCGATAGCTCTCATAGGGCAGCCAGAGCGACAGCGGCAGGCAAGCGAGAGCGCGGTTGACGCGGCGAGACCGCGTCGGGTGGCCGTGCAGGATCTCGTGCTGCAGCGAGCTGTGCCAGGCCACGAGCCAGGCACCGGCCGCCACGACCAGCCAGATGGGCAGGCTGGCGTGGAAATAGGTCGTCGCGAACCAGCCGCCATAGATCACCGCGGCGAGCAGAATCGTCGGCCACTCGATCCTGCGTCGGCGAGACTCGAAGCGCGAGGCAGCAGGCGTGGCATCGAGGCGCATGGCGGACTCCGGCGAAGGCATGCCGCCTGAATGCCTGCGGCCGCCCCGTTTCGCTACGCTACAGTTGCGGCGAATCGTCACCTAAAGCTTCGCAAGAGAGCTCTATGATTACGATTGTAACGACAATCTCTTTTTCGCTCGATTTGGCGAAAGAAAGTTCACGTTCAATCGATCTGCCGGACGGATTTTCTATTGCATATGCAAATCGAACCGCCCGACTTTACGGCCCTTCCAAATTGGGAAAGGATCGGCTCGACGGATCGGGCAACGACCCGCATCTCAACGCAAAAATCAGGGGATCATCATGGCTCATTCCTTGTCCCGCCGTGCGTTCGTCGGTGCATCGGCAGCGGCGCTCTCTCTCGCCTCGGGTGCGCGCGCCCCGGCTTTCGCCCAGCAGAAGACCAGCATCTCCGTGCGCATCGAGCGCGACATCACCGCGCTCGATCCGGCCTTCCGCGGCGGCCCGCACGATGCCAACGTCATCCGCTGCGTGTTCCAGCGGCTGGCGGCCCTGAAGCTGGACGGCTCCGGTCTCGAGCTCGATGCCGCCTCCGAGCTGAAGCAGGTCAGCCCGACTCTGATCGAGTTCACCCTCAAGCCGGGCCAGATGTTCACCGACGGCTTCGGCGAGATGACCGCAGAGGACGTCAAGTTCTCCTATGAGCGCTTCGCGGTCGCGCCCGTCGACGGCAAGGTCTCGCCCTACAAGGCCGACTGGACAGGGCTGACGGAGGTCGAGGTCACCGGCACCTATACCGGCCGCATCAAGCTCAGCCAGCCGAATGCCGGCCTGATGGCCATCGCCATCGGCGACTGCTCCGGCTGCATCGTCTCGAAGAAGGCGCTCACTGCGCGCGGCGCCGAGCACAACACCAAGCCGGTCGGCTCCGGCGCCTACCAGGTCGTCTCGGTCGAGAAGCAGCGCGGGGCGGTGCTCCGGCGCAACCCCGACTACAAGGGCCCGCAGCCGGCCTTCGACGAGGTCAAGGTCAACTTCATCCAGGATCCCAAGACCGCGGAGCTGGCGCTGCGCTCCGGCGAGCTCGACTTCGCCGTGCTGCCGCCGGCCATCGCCGAGCCGATGCGCGGCGCCTCCGGCCTCAGCGTCGAGAGCCAGCCGGGCCTCGCCTTCATCTGGCTCGGCATCAACATGCAAAAGGCGCCGTTCACCGACGTCCGCGTGCGTCAGGCCGTGCGGCTCGCGCTCGATGTCGACCAGATGCTGCTCGCCGGCTTCAACGGCAAGGCCCCGCGCCTCAACACGTTGATCATGGCGCCGATCCTGGGGCAGTGGAAGGAGGCGCCGGTCTACAAGCGCAACGTCGCCGAGGCCAAGCGGCTCCTGGCCGAGGCTGGGCAGACCGCGATCAAGACCCGCATCACCGTCCTGAACCAGCCGGCCTTCCAGACCATGGCCCTGGTCGCGCAGGCCCTGCTCCGCGAGGTCGGCATCACCGCCGATGTCGACGTCCGCGAAGGCGGCACCTATTGGGACGCGGGCAAGGGCGACGCGGGCAAGGACCTCGACATGTTCATGCTGCGCTTCAACGGCAAGCTCGACCCGAGCTTCCTGATGCAATGGTTCACCACGAGCCAGATCGGCATCTGGAACTGGCAGCGCTTCGACAGCCCCGAATACGACAAGCTCGCACAGGCCGCGATCGTCGAGACCGACCCGGCCAAGCGCGCCGAGATCGTCGTCAAGGCCCAGCAGGAGATGGACAAGTCGGCTGCCTTCATCTGGCTGACCAACGACGTCGCCTATGTCGTGCGGCGCAGCACGGTCAAGCCCGCCTTCCTGCCCGGCGCGCTCGACTGGCAGCTCGATCAGTTCGCCCGCGCCTGAGCGGCAGCGTCGAACGGGAGTTGCCCCGGATGAGTGAAACGGCTCACTACGTCGCCATTCGGCTGGCGACCACGGCCATGATCGTGCTCGGAGCGATGCTCCTGCTCTTCGCCCTGTCAGCGCTCGTCCCCGGCGATCCGGCGACCGCCCTACTCGGGCCTGCCGCGACGCCGGAATATGCCAAGCGTTTCATCGCGGAGATGGGGCTGGACCAACCCTGGTACCAGCGCCTCTTCACCTTCCTCGGCAACATCCTGCTCGGCAATCTCGGGACCGACGTGCTGTCGGGGCGGCCGGTGACGCGGGTCATCGCCGACGTGCTGCCCTACACCTTCATCCTCACCTTCACGGCGATCGGCCTCGCCGTCGCCATCGGCGTGCCGCTCGGCTGCTATGCCGCGACGCATCGCGGCTCGGTGCTGGACCATGTCTTCGCCTTCGTCAGCGTCGCCTTCATCGCGATCCCGGCCTTCGTGATCGCGATCTTCCTGCTGCTGATCTTCGCGATCTGGCTGAACTGGCTGCCGGTGCTCGGCGCCGGCGAGGCGAGCAGCTGGCTCGACCAGGCCAAGCGCCTGATCCTGCCGACGATCGCGCTCAGCGTCGGCTGGATCGGCTTCATCGCCCGGCTGGTGCGCAGCTCCATGCTGGAAACCATGGGCGAGAACTTCATCCGGCTCTCGCGCGCCTATGGCCTGCCGAGCCGGCTCGTCACCTACAAATACGCGCTGAAGAACGCCTGCATCCCGACGCTGGCCGTGCTCGGCATGGGCGTCGGGCGGCTGCTCGGCGGCGCCGTGCTCATCGAGATTGTCTTCGCCCGTCCCGGCCTCGGCCGGCTGATGTTCGACGCGATCTCGACCCGCAATTTCCCCGTGCTCCAGGGGGCGGTGCTCGTCGTGGTGCTTATCTTCGTGCTGACGAACCTGCTCGTCGACATCAGCTACGCGGCGATCGACCCGCGCATCCGGCGGCAGGGCTCCCGATGACCAGCCTCATCGCCATCAGGCGCACCTTCGGCCGCATCATCTCGACGCTGGGTGGTGCCGTCGGCACCGTCATCATCGTCGTGGTCATCGGCGCCGCCATCCTCGCGCCACTGATCGTGACGCATGATCCCGACGCGCTCGACATCCTCAACCGCTTCTCCGGCCCGTCGGCAGCCCATTGGCTGGGCACCGACCATCTCGGACGCGACCTCTACAGCCGCCTCGTCTTCGGGGCGCAGGTGGCGATGCTGGTCGCGCTGATCGCGATCACCTCCGCCCTGGTGCTGGGGACGCTGCTCGGCATCCTGGCGGCGACGCTCAGCACGCGCTGGGAGCGGGTGATCCTGATCGTCTTCGACATCATCTCCTCCTTCCCGAGCCTCGTCCTGGCGCTGGCGGTGGTGGCGGTGTTCGGCCCGTCCACGGCGCTGGTGACCGCGATCGTCGCGGTGACGCTGGTGCCGCATTTCGGCCGCGTCGCCCGCGCCCAGATGCTGACCCTGCGCAATGCGCCCTTCATGGAGGCCGAACGCCTGCTCGGTACCTCCGCGACGCGGATCGTGCTGTCGCATGTGCTGCCCAACATCGCCGGCCCGCTCGTCGTGCTGGCCAGCATCGACATCCCTGTCGTCATCACCATCGAGGCCGGGCTGTCCTTCATCGGGCTCGGCGTGCGCCCGCCGCTCGCGAGCTGGGGCACGCTGATCTATGACGGCTATGCCTATCTCTCGGACTCGAAGATCCCGGTGATCGTCGCCAGCGCGGCGCTCGCCGTCGCGACGCTCGGCTTCACCCTGTTCGGGGAAGCGCTGCGCGACGCCGTCGACCCTCGCCTCGACCGGGGAGGACATTGAGATGGCCGCTCACTCCGATCCGATGGTCGCGATCCGCAACCTCAGGCTCGACGCCAGGACCGACCAGGGCCCGGCCCATATCCTGCGCGGCATCGACCTGGATTTCGCGCGCGGGCGCATCATCGGCGTCGTCGGCGAATCCGGCTCCGGCAAGTCGACGCTGGTGTCCTGCCTGCTGCGGCTCCTGCCCAACAATCTCGACAAGATCGAGGGCGAGATCCTGTTCGAGGGCACCGACCTGCTCAAGCTGCTGCCCGCGCAGATGAACGACTGGCGCGGCCGGAAGATCGCGATGATCTTCCAGGACCCGATGACGGCGCTGAACCCGCTCTTCACCGTCGGCACCCATCTGCGCGACATCCTGCGGCGGCGCTTCCCGCAGCTGTCGCGGCAGGAGATCAGGGAGCGCAGCCTCGCCATGCTGACCAAGGTCGGCATCTCCGACGCGTCGGCGCGGCTGGGTGCCTATCCGCACCAGCTCTCGGGCGGCATGCGCCAGCGCATCGTCATCGCCCTGGCACTGCTGGTCGAGCCCGACCTCCTGCTGGCGGATGAGCCAACCACGGCGCTCGACGCCACCGTGGAGGCGCAGATCGTCGAGCTGCTCGACCGGCTCCGCCAGGACTTCTCGGGGTCGATCGTCTTCATCTCGCACCATCTCGGCCTGGTCGCCGAGCTCTGCGACGATCTCTGCGTGATGTATGGCGGCGCCATCGTCGAGACCGGCCCGGTCGCCGAAGTGCTCGCCCGGCCGCGCCATCCCTATACGCGCGCACTGCTCGATTGCGAGATTGAGGACGGCCAGGAAGGCCGGCTGGCGACCATCCCGGGCGAAGTCCCGAGCGCGACCTGGACAATGGACGCCTGCATCTTCGCCAGCCGCTGCGCACATGCGGCCGAGATCTGCCGGCAGGGCCCTCCGGCGCTGCTGCCGGTCGGCGATGGCCGCAAGGCCGCCTGCAAGCGATCGCTCGAGGTGCTGCCATGACCGCGGACAACTCCGCCATCCCGCCCGTGATCGCGCTGGAGGATGTCAGCGTCGTCTTCGGCGGCAAGGTACGCGCCCTCGACGGCGTCTCCCTGCACCTGCACCGCGGCGAGATCGTCGGGCTGGTCGGCGAATCCGGCTCCGGCAAGAGCACGCTGTGCCGCACGCTGATGGGGCTGGGCGAACCGACCTCCGGCAGCGTGACAGTCGACGGCGAACCGCTCGGCGCCCGTCTCGCCCGCGACAGGCTCGGCTTCCGGCGCGAGGTCCAGATGCTGCTGCAGGATGCGGTGGCGTCGCTCTCGCCGCGCATGCGGGTGCGCAAGCTCGTCGAGGAGCCGCTGCATGTGCACAAGCTCCCGCTGGAGGACGGACGCGCGCGCATCGAGGTGCTGCTGAAGCGGCTCGGCCTGCCGGCCAACGCCATGGAGAAGTTCCCGCACCAGCTCTCCGGCGGACAGGCGCGCCGCGTCGCCATCCTGCGCGCGCTCGTCCTGCGGTCCCAGATCATCGTCGCCGACGAGCCGACGGCCGGCCTCGACGTCTCCGTGCAGGGCGAACTGCTCAACCTGATGCTCGATTTGCACGCCGAGTTCACGCTGACCTATCTGATCGTCAGCCACAATCTCAACGTGATCCGGCGGATCACCACGCGCAGCGTCGTGATGTATCTCGGCCAGGTGGTCGAGGAAGCCTCGACGGCCGCCCTGTTCCGCAGGCCCGCCCATCCCTATACGGCAGCCCTCCTCTCGACCAACCCAGCGGTCGACCCGGCCAGGCGCCGGGAGCGGATCGTGCTGCGCGGCGAGATTCCGAGCCCGATCAACCTGCCCAGCGGCTGCCGCTTCCACACGCGCTGCCCGCGCGCGGCAGCGCGCTGCTCGCAAGAGGCTCCGCAAGTGCGCAGCGTCGGCGAGGGACAGAGCGTGCGCTGTCATTTCCCGCTGACCGACGACGTGGTGGCCGCCTGATGCCGATCCTATCCCTTGACGAGATCGAAACCCTGGCCCGGCGGACGCTGGCGGCCTGCGGCGCCAGCGACATGGCCGCTGCCTCGGTGGCGCGCTCGGTGCGCCGTGCCGAGGAGGACGGCCTCGGCAGCGTCGGCCTCGGCTATCTCGGCACCTATCTGTCGCATCTGAGGAGCGGCAAGGTCGACGGCCGGGCCAAGCCTAGCGTCGAGCGCCCGCGCGCCGGCACCGTTCTGGCCGATGCCGGCCACGGCTTCGCCCATCCGGCCTTCGACCGCGCCAGGCCCGTCCTCGTCGCGGCCGCCCGCGAGGCGGGCACGGCGACGCTGGCCATGCGCCGCTCCTATTCCATCGGCGTCGTCGGCCACCCCGTCGAGGATATCGCCGCAGAGGGGCTGATCGCCCTCGCCTTCACCAATTCGCCGGCGAACATGGCGCCCTGGGGCGGGCGCAAGCCGCTCTTCGGCACCAATCCGCTGGCCTTCGCCGCGCCCCGCGCCGGCAAGCCCCCGCTGGTGATCGATCTCGCCACGACGCAGGTCGCCAAGGTCACGCTCACCGCCGCCGCCAGAAAGGGCGGACCGCTGCCGGAGGGCTGGGCCTTCGATGCGGAAGGCCGCCCGACCACCGATCCCGCGGCCGCTCTGGCCGGCTCGATGGCGCCGTTCGGCGGAGCCAAGGGCGCCATGCTCGCGCTCATCGTCGAGATCCTCGCCGCCGGCCTCGCGGGAGCGACCTTCTCGAAGGACGCCTCGCCCTATGCCCGCGCCGACGGCCCACCGCCCGGCGTCGGCCAATGCATCATCGCCTTCGACCCGTCGGCCTTCGCACCTGATTTCCCCGAGCGGATCGAAGACCTTTTCGCCGCGATTGCGGCGCAGGACGGCGCCCGCCTTCCCGGAGACCGCCGGCTCTCGGCCCGCATGACCGCTCGCGCCGATGGCGTCGAAGTCGATCCGGAGCTGCTGGCTCAGATCGAGGAGATCGCCGCCACATGAAGATCGCCGCCATCCGCGCCACCCCGGTGAACATCCCGCTGGAAGCGCCCTATCTCTGGTCATACGGCTCGCTCGCCGGCTTCTCCAAGACCATCGTCGAGGTCGAGACCTCGGACGGACTCGTCGGTCTCGGCGAGGGCCCCTCCCCGGCCAACGCCGCCACCATCCTCAATGGCTTCGCTCCGCGCCTGATTGGGCAGGACGCTTTCGACATCGCCGCCTGCGAACGGCTCTGCCTGCCGTCCTGGCGCGGCGTCTATACCGATGTCGACTTCGCCGGCATCCGCGCGTTCGGCGCGATCGAGATGGCGCTCTGGGACCTACGCGGCAAGGCCGCCGGCCGCCCGCTCCACGATCTCTTCGGCGGCCGCGTGCGCGATGCCGTGACCTTCACCGACTATTTCTCCTTCCGCGAGCAGAAGGACGGCGTCGGCGGCGAGAGCGATCCGCAAGCCGTGCTCGACTACTGCCTGCGCCAGAAGGAGCGCTTCGGCACGACGATGTTCGAGGGCAAGCTCTCGACCGCGGACCCTGCGCCCTCGATCCGCACGCTGGAGCTCCTGCGCGATCGGCTCGGCGACGACGCCGTCCTGCGCGTCGATTCCAACAAGGCCTATTCGCTGGCGACAGCGACGCGCATCGCTCGGGCGATCGAGCCGCTCGGCATCCGTGCCTGGGAGGATCCGGTCGCGACCTTCGAGGACATGGCCAAGCTGCGCCGCCACACCGCCATCCCGTTCTCGGTGCACACGCCGGACCTGCGCCGGGCCGTCGCGCTCGGCGTGCCCGACGCCTTCTGCACCGACGTCAACGTCCATGGCGGCATCGGCCGCGCACTCAAGTTCATCGCCGCCTGTGAGCAGATGGGCCTGGATTTCTGGTGCTATTCCGGGGATTCCGGCATTGCGAGCTCGGTCTATCTGCATCTTGCGGCTGCGCATGATCATATCCGCGAGCCCTCGCAGTCGCTGTTCCACATGCAGCCCTTCGACGTCATCGAGGAAGGCCCCTTGCGTCCGCGCGGCAATCTCGTGCCGGTGCCGACCGGCCCAGGCATCGGCGTGACGCTGTCGAAGGACAGACTCGCCTTCTGCCACCGCCATTTCGTCGAGCATGGCCCGTTCGACAAATTCCACGACCCGGACCGGCCGGGCGTGTTCAGGAGACTGCCGCTGTCGTGACGATCTGAAAGCAGGCGGACGCCGGAGACCATGGGAGCGCCGACAGCCGCTCCTCCCCGGCCGCACCGCAGGATGACGAGCCGAACCGGCGCAGGACGCCGCGCCACCGCGCGGCGAAGCCTGGCTTGCGCCCCGAAAACCAGACCCGGAGGGAATGATGAAGGCGATCTACATGGATTATCTCAACCGCCTCGACGTCGAGGAGCTCGCCATGACCGATGGCGAGATCCTGGAGGCGATCGAGACCAGCCTGGCGACGCAAGGCCGCGGCGAGAGTGTGATCGAGCCGCGCGTCCATCTCGAACCCGGCGTCGCCAACGGGCATTTCAACGTGCTGCGCGGCGCGCTCAAGGAGCCGATCGACTCCGCCGGCGTGAAGGTGGTCGGCGACTTCGTCGACAACTACAAGCACGGCCTGCCCTCGGAGCTGGCGAGCCTGCTGCTGTTCGATCCGCGCACCGGCGTGCCCAAAGCCTTCCTCGATGCCAGCGCCATCACCGACATGCGTACCGGGGCGGTCACCGCCATCGGCGCGAAGTATCTCGCACGGAAGGGCTCCAAGATCCTCGGCCATGTCGGCGCGCGCGGCACCGCCTACTGGAATGTGCGGCTGCTGAATCACCTCTTCGACTTCGACGAGATCCGCGTGCATTCGCGCCGCCCAGAGAGCCGCAACGCCTTCGCCGAGCGGCTCGCCCGCGACCTCGGCAAGCCGGTCGTGGCGACCGAGGACTGGCAGTCCTGCGTCGAGGGCGCCGACATCGTCGTCGAGGCCTCGCGCCTCGACGCGCCGACGCCGATGCTGAAGACGGGCTGGATCAAGAAGGGCGCCTTCGTCGTGCCCTATGGCACGATGAGCGCGATCGAGCTTTCGCTGACCGACATCATGGACAAGCTCGTCGTTGACGACTGGGGCCAGTGCAAGGGCGGCAAGTTCGGCAGCCTGCGCGCCCATGTCGAAGCCGGCAAGCTCTCGGCGGAGACGCTCCATGCCGAACTGGGCCAGATCGTCGCCGGCCTGAAGCCCGGCCGGCAGAGCGACGACGAGACCAACCTGTTCTGGCATCGCGGCCTATCGCTCTCCGACATCGCGCTCGGCCACGCGATGCTGAGCAAGGCGCGCCGGCTCGGCATCGGCCAGCGCCTGCGCTACGCCTGAGACGGACGGCAGCCGATGCGCCTCGTCGCCAATGCCCGCATGTATGCCGCCACGGCCGACGCGGCGGCAGCCTGGACAGCCTTCTTCGGGTGGCTGTCGCAGGCGAGCGGCGTCGATCTGGAGATCATCGACCACGGCTTCCCCAAGCCGATGGCCGAGCTCTGGCAACGCGGCGACCTCGGCTGCGTCTTCATGTGCGGCAGGCCCTGGCGGCGCGCAGATCCAAGGCCGGTTCCGCTCGCAGCGCCGGTGCCGGCAGCCGCCGGCTATGGCGGCCAGCCGCGCTACTGGAGCAATCTCGTCATCCGCGCCGACGGACCGATCAGCAGCCTGGAGGACAGCTTCGGCGGCCGGCTCGGCTATACGATCGAGGAGAGCCAGTCCGGCTTCAACGCCTTGCGCCATCATCTGCTGCGCTGGCGCACGCCCGCGAGACCACAGCTCTATCGCGAGAGCATCGGTCCGCTCCATACGCCGCGCGGCGTGGTCAGGGCGTTGCTCGCCGGACAGATCGATGTCGGCCCGCTCGATTCCTATGCTTTCGATCTGATGCTGCAGGACCCGGACGATCCGGCGCATGGCCTGCGCGCCGTCGCCAGCACCGAGCCGGCACCGCTTCCGCTCCTGGTTGGATCCCCCCTGCTCGATCCAGGCACCGCGGAGCGTTTGCGGACCGCCCTGCTCGCGAGCGCCGACGACCCAGTGGCCCGCCCGATCCTCGACCGGCTCCTGCTCGAGCGTTTCGCCCCCGTCGATGCGGCGCGCTACGACATCCTCGAGAGATGGGACGAGGAAGCGATGGGCTCGGGGTACCCCGAGCCCGCCTGACACGTCACGCGCCGGCGGCAGCTCCGCCGCGACCCGCCGCCTTCAGCCGTTCATGTCCCGCCGGCGGCAACGGCGGCGTAATGGCGGCGCAAGGCCTCGGCGAGTTCCCCCGCCAGCTGCCGCGTTCCGGCATCGAGCCGCGTCTCGGCAGCGGTCCGGCTCGCCGCGGCGCGGATGCTCTCGGCTTCCGCCGTCACCGATGCGCCGCGCCGATGCAGGATGCGGCCGCCGACCATGGTCATGACGATGTCGCGGCCGGTGGCCCGCGCCAGCATGGCTTCGAGCATCGGCATCTGCGGATCGAGATAGGCGCCTTCCGAGCCGGCCAGATCGATCGCGACCAGATCGGCCTTGAAGCCGTCGCGGATGCGTCCAGTGTCAGCGAGGAAGGCGGCCTCCGCCCCCCATTCCGTGGCGACGGCGATGGAGGTGCGGAGCTGATCGCCAGCGGCAGCCGTGGCGCTGCGTCCGAGCAGGCGCCCGAGCCTAAGCTCCGACAGATAGTCCTCATTGTCGTCAAGCGCGCAATTATCGGTGCCGAGGCCGAAGCGGATGCCGGCCTCCATCAGCGCTGCGACCGGCGGAGCGCCGTTGCCGAGGCGCATATTGGAGCCGGGATTGACGACGATCCTGAGGTCGAGCCGAGCCGCCTCGGCAATGTCGCCCGCGCTCGCATGCACAAAATGGGCGGCGCTTGCACGGGTCTCGAAGACGCCGAGGCGTTCCAGCCGCGCCAGCACGCCTTCGGGATAGAGCGAGCGCGCACAGGCGGCCTGCGCCGGCGATTCCAGCAGATGGAAATGCAGGCCGAGCCCATGCTCCCGCGCATCGGCCGCGAGCGCCCGCCAGGCTTCGTCGCTCACCCATTGCGGCCCGGCCGGCCCGTAGGCGAAGGAGAGCCGCGGATGCCCGGCATAGTCGGCGCGAAGCCGCGCCATCAGGTCGATCGTCCCGGCCAGCGGCAGATAGCCGGGTTTGCCCGCCACAATGAGGGCTCGCACCTCGGGCGACAGGGAAGACAGGAACGTCGTCTCGTCCACCGGCGGGTAGACGAGGCCGCCGCGGTCGGCATAGCCGACGCAGATCGTGGCGCGCAGGCCGGCTTCGTCATAGGCGCGGATCGAGGCGCGCAACTCCGCCTCATAGTCACCCGAGCCATAGGAATAGTTGGCGTGCAGCGTCGCCGTGACGCCGTTCTCGATCATCTGGAGCGCGGCGAGCCGGGTCACGGCATGGACATCCGGCACGCCGCGCCCGCGCCGGCGGGCGATCCAGGGCTCCAGGCTGTCGTCGGGGAAGCCGAGCTGGATCTGGCTGAGGCCGCGCCCGTGCTGATGCGCGTTGACCAAGCCGGGCATCAGGCAGGCATGGCCGAGGCAGACGGTCTCGGCGCCAGGATGGGCGGCGTGGATATCGGCCGCCGGCCCACAAGCGACGATGAGGCCGTCTCGCACGGCCACCGCCCCGCCCGCGATCACGGGCGAGGCGGCGTCGCGCAGGACATGGTCCGCTTCGAGGACGAGCATGCTCAGAACAGCTTCTGCGGCAACCACAGCGCCATCTGCGGCCACGCCACGAGCAGGGCCGTGAAGGCCAGCATCAGCAGCACGAAGGGCAGCGATCCGTAGATCACGTCCATGATCGAGCCGTGGTTGCGCACGCCCTGGACGACGTAGAGGTTCATCCCGATCGGCGGCGTGATCAGGCCGATCTCCATCATCAGCACCAGGAAGATCCCGAACCAGACCGGATCGATGCCAAGATGCACGACGAGCGGGAAGACGACGGGCAGGGTCGCGATCATCATGGACAGGGTTTCCATGAAGCAGCCGAGGATCAGGTAGAAGATCACCAGCACCAGGATGATCTCGAGCTGCGTCGCGCCGAACTTTGAGACGAAGCCGGTCAGCGCCTGCGGAATGCCGAGCACGCCGATCACGAAGTTGAGGAAATGCGCGCCGACCATGATCAGGAGGATCATCGAGGAGATGCGCACCGTCGCGATCATGCTCTCGTGCAGCAGCGAGAGCGAGAAGCCCTTGCGCGCCATCGCCACGCCGATCGCGCCGACGACGCCGACCGCGGCCGATTCCGTCGGCGTCGCCCAGCCCAGATAGATCGAGCCCATCACGATCACGAAAATCACGAAGGGCGGGAAGATGTCGAGCAGGCTCTTGATCTTTTCCGCCGTGGACCTCGCCGGAAGGGTCGGTCCCGCGACGCTGGGCTTGAGGATCGCCATCACCACGATCAGCGCCATGAACAGCGCGGTCAGGAGCAGGCCCGGCACAATGCCCGCCGCGAAGAGCTGGCCGATCGAGGTGTTCGTCATCGACCCGTAGATGATCATATTGATCGAGGGCGGGATCAGGATGCCGAGCGTCGCGCCTGCGGCGATCGAGCCGGTGGTCATGCGGTCGTCGTACTGGCGCTCGCGCAGCAGCGGCAGCGCGACGGTGCCGATCGTCGCCGCGGTCGCGACCGACGAGCCGGAGACCGCCGCGAACACCGCGCTTGCGCCGATATTGGTATGCAGCAGCCCGCCCGGCAGGCGCCGCAGCCAGTCCGAGAGGCAGCGATAGAGCCCGTCGGCGACGCCGGAGCGGACCAGGATCTCGCCGAGGAAGACGAAGAGCGGGATGGCGGTCAGGATGAAGTCGTTCTGGCCGCTCCACATCTGGTTGCCGAAGCCCATCAGGGTCGGCCAGCCCAGGAAGCCCCAGGCCCCGATGAAGGCGGTCAGGAAGAGCGCGACCGCCACGGGCAGCCCGATCATCATCAGGCCGAGCATCATCACGAAGCCGATGGCGGCGCCGGTCACACCGATCATTGGCCGGTCGCCTTCATCTCGAGGGAGGACACCGTTTCTTCTTCGATGATCTCCTCCAGCGTCTTGACGCCGTAGAAGCGGTTGAGACGGCTGCGCCCCTGCCCGATCAGCCAGCTCGCATGCAGCGCGACCGCGGTCGCGGTGATCGCGAAGAACAGCAGCCCGGCGAACCAGAGCAGCTGCGGCTGCCAGAGCGGCGTCATCAGCGGCGTTCCGGAGAGCGCCTGGAACTCGATGCTCTCGCTCAGCGCAGCATAGGAGCGCCAGGCCATGAAGCAGGCCATCAACGCGATGCACCAGGCCGAGACCAGGTTGAGGATCGCCTGCGGCCCGCGGCCGACGCGCTCGATCAGGATCTCGACGCGGGTATGGGCCCGTTCCAGCAGGGCATAGGAGAAGCCGAAGGCGGCCAGGATCGCCAGCACATAGCCGCCGAATTCGTCGCCACCCTGCAGCGACACGTTGACGAAGCGCCGCAGCAGGATTTCGGCGGTGACGAGCAGAGCGAGCCCGAGAAGAAGATAGCCTGCGAGCAACGCCAGCCATCTGGCGGCGGGCAGCAAAGCGCGCGCGACCGGGTTTTCCGGAGTCATGGACCAATCCCTTGGAAAAAGGGCCGCCCCATCGGACGGCCCTGTCGATTACTGGATGGTCAGGCCCGCTGCCGCGCCCGCCGTCTCGTTCCACTTGGCCGAACAGGTGGCGTCGACGGCGTTGCAGGTTTTCTTCCAGATCGGCAGCACGACCTTCTCCGCGACCTCCTTGATCGCCTGCCGGTCGGCGGGGCTGATCTCGACCAGCTTCATCGTGAACTTCTTGTGTGCCTTGCAAGCGGCCTGGCCGGTGCTGCAGGCCGTCGCGTCGTCATTGGCGGTGATCGCGAGATCCCAGAGCTGGTCCTCCAGCGCCTTGAACTGGACCATCAGCTTCGCCTGCTGCTCGGGCGAGAACTTCTTCCAGGTGTCGAGATTGATGAAGTGGCCCTGCACCGAGCCGGACACTGAGAGCGGCAGCAGATGCGTCGTCACCTCCGGCCAGTTGCCGGTATTGCCCGAGGTCGGCGACGTCACCCCGCAGGAGGCGACGCCGCGCTGCAGGGCCGGATAGACCTCGGAGAACTGCAGCGTGACCGGCGTCGCGCCGAAATGCTCCAGCATGGCCGACATGGACGGGGTGAAGGAGCGGACCTTCAGCCCCTTTAGGTCCTTCAGGCTCTTGATGTCGTGGTTGCAGTAGAAGACCTGCGGGCCGAACGGCCACAGCGCCAGGACCTTGGCGTTGAAGCGCTTCTGCAGGCGCTCGTCGAAGGCCGCACGGTAGGCGTCGACGACCTTGCGCTGGCCCGCCATGTCGGTGGCGACGCCGATCAGGTCGACGCCCTCGAAGAAGGGATCGTCGCGCGAAGCCATGCCGATCTGCACGGACATGACGTCGAAGGAGCCACCGCGCAGCATGCGCAGCGCATCCGGCGCCTTCACGCCGACCACGTCCATCGGGTTGTAGTTCATCGCGATCGGAACGCCCGACTTGGCGCCGAGCGCGTCGAAGAAGGCCCGCTCGATGTCGACCTGCTTGACGTTCTGCGAAAAATTGCCGGCCACCCGCAGCGGCGTCTGCGCCGAAGCCGGCGAGAGACCGACTACCAGGCCGGCGGCGAGTACCGCGCTCGCGATGATGCTTCTCATGGTGCCTTCCCCTTTTGCATTATGAATACAGTTTACGCAGGCGCTGCCGATAATCTCCTCATTCCCGGCAAACCTGTCTCCCAGGCAAAATCCTCCTTGACCCGAGCGAGCTGAAAGGCATCGCGCAGTTCTGATTTTCATCGCTTTCGATCAGGTTATCGAGAAAAATCCACCGCACAACCGAAAAAATGAAATCGAGACGCGGCTTGCCAAACCAGCAGAACCCGCTGCATAAAAAACGCCCAGCTCGCATCCTGGAGCTTGAGGCGATCCGGTGAATAGGCAGTTTCTGCATGCAATATGACAAAAAGCCGATTCTGGTCGGGATGCTCACCCCCTCGTCGAACACGGTGCTGGAGCCCTATACGGCCGCGCTCGCCGCGCCGCTTTTCCCGCGGGTCAGCGTCCATTTCAGCCGCTTCCGGGTGACCAAGATCGCGCTGGACGAGGCCTCGAACAGCCAGTTCACGCTGGAGCCGATCCTGCAGGCGGCCGAGCTGCTCGCCGATGCCCGCCCCGATGTCATCGCCTGGAACGGAACCTCGGCGAGCTGGCTCGGCTTCGACAGCGACGAGAAGCTCTGCGCCGCGATCACCGAGCGGACCGGCGTTCCCGCGACCAGCGCGATCCTCGGGCTCAACCGCCTGCTCGCGACGCTGGGCGTGCGGCGCCTCGGGCTCGTGACGCCCTATACCCCGGACGTGCAGAGTAGGATCATCGCCAATTACGCCACGGCCGGGATCGAGACCGTCGCCGAGAGGCATAGCGGCCGCACGGACAATTTCTCCTTCGCCGAGGTTCCGGAAGCCGACATCGCCAGGATGTGCCGCGAGGTCGCCGCCGCGCGTCCCGACGCCATCGCCATCGTCTGCACCAATATGCGCGGGCCGCTGATCGCGCCGGAGCTCGAACAGGAACTCGGTATCCCGATCCTCGATTCCGTCGCCTTCACGCTCTGGGGCTGCCTCGACGCGATCGGCGTGGATATGCTTCCTTTGCGCAAGTTCGGCCGGATGTTCGCCTGCCGACCCGCTCCTTTGTCCGCGTCAGCATGAGGCAGGCCGTGCAGGCATTCTCGGCATTTCCGGAAGAGCAGGACGTGCCGAGCATGGCCCCCCCGACCCTGCACGACCGCCTGATCGTGCGGTTGCGGGCGATCTTCCTCAACGGCGAGCTTCCGGAAGGCAGCCGCATCCCCGAAGTCGCGCTCAGCGAGCGCTTCGGCGTGTCCCGGACGCCGCTGCGCGAGGCGCTCAAGGTCATGGCCGCCGAAGGCTTCGTGATCCTGCGCCCGAATCGGGGCGCGGTGGTCGCGCCGATCGACCCGACCGAGATCGCCCCCCTCGTCGAGTTCAAAGGTGCGCTCGAGCGCCTGATCGGCCTGCTCGTTCCGGCTCGCGCCAGCAATGCGGACATTGCAGAGCTCGAAGGGTTGCATCGCGAGCTCGGCGAGACCCTGATCCGGCAGGACCATGCCGATTATACCCGCCTCAACTACGCCTTCCATCAGCGCCTGGCCCAGGCGACGCGAAACTCGGTGCTCGTGCAGAACTACGAGGCGGTGCAGCAGAAGATCTGGCGCTACCGCTTCACCATCAACGAGCTCTCCGAACGGCTGGCCGCCTCCTATGCCGAGCATGAGGGCATCATGGTCGCCCTGCGCGCCCGCACCCGGCTCGATCTGGCCGAACGCCTGGAAGAGCACAACCGCCTGACCGGCGAGGCGATGGCGCAGGCGCTCGCCACCAGCGGCAGGCTCGGCCCATCCACCAAGAGCCGGAAGCGGAACCGATCGGCATGACCCAGTTCGACACGATCATCCGCGGCGGGCGCATTTCGACCGCATCGGACACCTTCCATTGCGACATCGGCATCAGGGACGGCCGCATCGTCGCGCCCGGCGAGCAGCTCGGCAGCGCCGCCAATGTCATCGATGCCACCGGCAAATGGGTCTTGCCCGGCGGGATCGACAGCCATGTGCACGTCTCGCAGCCCTCCGGCGAAGGCATCGTCATGGCCGACGATTTCGAGAGCGCGACACGCTCGGCGGCGCTCGGCGGCAACACCACCATCCTGCCCTTCTGCACGCAGGAGAGCGGCGTTCCCCTGCGCGAAAGCGTCAAGGCCTATCACGCCAAGGCCGAAGGCGCCTGCTACACGGATGTCGCTTTCCACCTGATCATTTCCGAGCCGACCGAGAGCGTGCTGGGCCAGGAGCTGCCGGCGCTCGTGCGCGACGGCTACACCTCCTTCAAGGTCTTCATGACCTATGAGGGGCTGGCGCTGAGCGACTTCCAGATGCTCGAGGTGATGGCGGTGGCGCGCGATACGCGTGCTCTCGTCATGGTCCATGCCGAGAACTACGACGTCATCCGCTACCTGACCGACCAGCTCGAACGTGCCGGCAGCACGGCGCCGCGCTTCCATGCCACCTCGCGCCCGATCATCGCCGAGCGGGAGGCGACTTATCGGGCGATCTCGCTGGCCGAATTGTCGGATGTGCCGCTGATGGTGGTGCACGTCTCCAATCGCGAGGCGATGGAGGAGATCCGGCGCGCCCAGCAGAAGGGTCTCAAGATCTTCGCGGAGACCTGCCCGCAATATCTGACGCTGACCGCTGATGATCTCGACGGCCTCAACATGGAGGGCGCCAAATATGTCTGCTCGCCGCCGCCGCGCGACGCCGCGAGCCAGCAGGCCTGCTGGGAAGGCCTGCAGCAGGGCGTGTTCTCGGTCTTCTCCTCGGACCATTGCCCGTTCCGCTACGACGACCCGCAGGGCAAGCTCGCGCCGAAGGGCCGGACCAGCTTTCGCTGGGTGCCGAACGGCATTCCGGGCGTCGGCGCGCGCCTGCCGATCCTGTTTTCGGAAGGGGTGATCAAGGGGCGGATCGATATCAACCGCTTCGTCGCGCTGACCGCGACCAACCATGCGAAGATGTACGGACTCTCCCAGCGCAAGGGCACGATCGCGGTGGGAGCCGATGCCGACATCGCGATCTGGGACCCGCAGGTCGAGCAGACGCTGACGCATGCGATGGTGAACGACGGCTCCGACTACACGCCCTATGAAGGCATGAGGATCACCGGCTGGCCCGTGACGACCCTCGTGCGCGGGCAGATCGTCGCGCATGACGGCCGGATCGAAGCCCGCAAAGGCCATGGCACCTATCTCAGGCGCGACATCAGCCAGTTCGCCTGAGACGGATTTTCGCGTCCTGGGCTGAGCGTCTTCGTCGCCCAGCTCCCTGCCCCCGAATCTCGGCGCCCTCACGGCCGAGATCGATGCGCCGCGCCCCGAGGGGTTTGCGCTCGGGCGCCTGTCGGTGCACGAATTGGCTTTCGCGCCAGGCGCGGTCGACGACATCTTTCGGAGTGGCCCGTGAGAAATCCTTACGAGGTTCTCGGCGTAGCCGCGGCGGCCTCCGCCGCCGAGATCCAGAGCGCCTATCGCAAGCTGGCGAAGAAGCTGCATCCCGATCTCAACCCCGGCGACAAGGCGGCGGAGGAGAAGTTCAAGGAGGTGGCCGGCGCCTACGACCTGCTCAGCGATGCCGACAAGCGCAAGCGCTTCGATACCGGCGAGATCGATGCCTCCGGCGCCGAGCGGCCGCAGCACCATTACTACCGGGATTTCGCCTCGTCGGATCAAGGCAACCCTTACGCCGACGCGTCCGGCTTCGCCGACTTCATGGACGAGGACGATGCCCTCGCCGAATACCTGCGGCGCAGCCAGAGGGCACGGGCGAACCGGCGCGGGCAGGATCTGCACTATCATCTGGCGGTCGACTTCGCGGATTCGATCGCCGGCGCGACCAAGCGCCTGACCCTGCCCGATGGCGGTACGATCGACGTGACGATCCCGCCCGGCCTCGTCGACGGCCAGACGCTCAGGCTGAAGGGCAAGGGCGCGCCCGGAACGGGCACGGGCGGCCCGGGCGATGCGCTGATCGAGATCGAGGTCAGGCCCGACCGGCGCTTTGCCCGCGAGGGCGACGACATCACGCTCGAATTGCCGATCTCGCTGACCGAGGCGGTGCTGGGCGGGCAGGTACGGGTGCCGACGCCGACCGGCGACGTCACCATGTCGGTGCCGAAGGGATCGAACACCGGGACGAAGCTGCGCCTGCGCGGCAAGGGTGCGCCACGGCGCGGCGGCGGCCAGGGCGACCAGTTCGTCGTCCTCAAGGTGGTGCTGCCGAAGTCGCCCGATCCCGAACTCGAAGCCTTCATATCGGGCTGGAAGGCCAAGGACTATGATCCGCGCGAGGGGAGAGCGTCATGAGAATGACCAAGCAGGAGTTCCTGGCCTCGTCCGGACTGCAGGTGCAGGTGCTGGAGTTCTGGCTGGAGCAGCGCTGGCTGATTCCGCAGGAGACGGAAGGCGAGCTGCATTTCCATGACATCGACATCGCGCGCGCCCATCTCATCCGCGGGCTCAAGGACGATATCGGAGCCAATGACGAAGGGATCGACGTGATCCTGCATCTGATGGACCAGGTCCATGGGCTGCGGCGCGCGCTCACCGAGTTGCGCGAGCAGATCGGCGGAGGTCGAAGCTAGATCCCTCGTTTTAGACACGGCCTCGGAGGCACGACTCACAGGAGGACGCCATGACGGAACCCTTCCCCGGCCAGGGCCGGATCGAGATCGACATGCTCGTGCTGCGCGCCCTCGTCCGCAAGCTGGTGGAGAAAGGCGTGCTGTCGTCCGACGACGTCAAGGCGCTGCTGTTCGAGGCGGCCAAGCAGATGAACGAGGTCGGCAGCGAGCAGACCGACCAGGCGGCCCGCAGCATGGTCGCCCAAGATCTGGCGCCGGCCTTCCTGGGCCGGACATGAAGCCTGATCTGCAACGGCAAGACGCGGAAGACGGACGAGGAGAAACTGGAACTGACGTGAGCGCCGGCCGTTAGGCTCCTGCCCGCCCAAAACGGCAGCCGTCGTACCGCCGTAATGTCCACACCCGACAGATCTCACCCAGGAGGAGCTCAGCATGAACGCCAAGGTCAGTGAAGGCATGGAAGTCATCGGCGCCGACGGCGTCCATGTCGGGACGGTCGATCGCGTCGAGGGCGAGCGCATCAAGCTCACGAAGAGCGACGCCTACGGCCAGCACAAGGGGCACCATCACTTCATCGAGCTCGGCTTCGTCGCTGGCGTCGAAGGCGACAAGGTGCGGCTGTCGGCCAATGCCGACATTGCCGTGACGCTGGAAGAGGAAGACTCGGGCAAGCCGGTCGATCTCTGACGATCCCGGCCGCAGCCCCTGCCGGCTGCGGCCGCTCCGTTAGGCTCCCGATCGGTTGGCCCAATACAGCTCCGTGACCTCCCGGCTTCAGGCGCGAAAGCCCTCTCCCGTTCCGGGGGAGAGAGGCACCATATCCTGTCCCAACCCAGATCTGCGCCCCGTAGCCCTTCTGCCAACGGAGAGGGCGGCGTGTCGCCGACGCTCTTCCAACCGGCGCCGCATCGCGCCATCATCGGCATGACGGTCCGGGTGGCCGACGGAATTTCGAGCGAAGGCTACCAGGCAGGAGCGTCAATGGATTCGGGCGTGCCATCCGTCAGCTCGCAGCCGGTCGTGGCGGCGCTGACGCGCTCCGCGATCTTCCTCGTCGCGACGATCAATCCCGGCGGCGCAGCCGAGACGGCCGTGCGCGGCCTGTGCGCCGATCTGTCGTCGCTGCTGCGGGCCGTCGGCTTCCGCGATCTCCAGGGCAATCTGTCCTGCGTGATGGCCATCGGCTCGCAGGCCTGGGACCGCCTCTTCGACGGGCCGCGGCCGAAGGAGCTGCATCCCTTCCAGGAGATCCGCGGCGTGCATCACGCCGTCTCGACGCCGGGCGACATCCTGTTCCACATCCGCGCGAGCAAGCGGATGGACCTGTGCTTCGAGCTGGCGCGGCAGATCATGATCCGGCTGGGTGGTGCCGTCACCGTCGTCGACGAGGTCCACGGCTTCAACTATTTCGACGACCGCGACCTGATCGGCTTCGTCGACGGCACCGAGAACCCGGCGGGTCCGGATGCGGTCAAGGCGGCCATCATCGGCGACGAGGACACCTGCTTCGCCGGGGGCAGCTATGTCATCGTCCAGAAATATCTTCACAACCTCGCAGCCTGGGACAAGGTGCCTGTCGAGGAACAGGAGAACATCGTCGGCCGCCACAAGCTCTCCGACATCGAGCAGCCCGACGCGATCAAGAAACCCTATGCCCACAATGTCCTGACCAGCATCACTGAGGATGGCGAGCCGGTCGACATCCTCAGGGACAACATGCCCTTCGGCAAAGTCGGAACGGCCGAGTTCGGCACCTATTTCATCGGCTACTCCCGCACGCCGCGCCGGATCGAACGCATGCTGGAGAACATGTTCGTGGGATCGCCGCCGGGCACCTATGACCGGCTGCTCGACTTCAGCCGCGCCGTCACCGGCTCGCTGTTCTTCGTGCCGACGGCGACGTTCCTCGACGCGGTGGTGGCGGAGAAACCCGCAACGGACGCCGGCGAGCCCACCGCCACTGCGCCCGAACCGGCGCCGGCGCCACCCCCATCCCGACCGTCCGGCGACGGCTCGCTCGGCATCGGCTCCCTGAAGAAAGAGGCAGACCATGAATAATCTGCACCGGGAACTCGCTCCCATCTCCGACGCCGCCTGGGCGCAGATCGAGGATGAGGCATCGCGTACCCTGAAGCGCTATCTGGCAGCGCGCCGGGTCGTCGATGTCGACGGGCCCAAGGGGGTGGGCTTCGCCGCCGTCGGCACCGGCCATACCCGGCCGATCACGGCGCCGGCCGATGGCGTCCGCTCCCTGCTGCGCGAAGCGCAGCCTCTGGTCGAATTGCGCGTTCCCTTCACGCTGACGCGTGAGGCGATCGACGATGTCGAGCGTGGCTCGGACGATTCCGACTGGCAGCCGCTGAAGGACGCCGCCAAGACCCTCGCCTTCGCCGAGGACCGCGCAGTCTTCGAGGGCTATGCCGCGGCCGGGATCGGCGGCATCCGCGCCGGCAGCAGCAACGCCGCCGTGCCGCTGCCGGAGGATCTCGACGATTATCCGGAGGCGATCGCCAAGGCGCTCAACGACCTCAAGCTCGCCGGCTGCAACGGCCCCTATGCGCTGGTGCTGGGCGGCGACGCCTATCTAGCGGCGAGCGGCGGCAATGAGGAAGGCTATCCGATCTTCCACCATCTCGAGCGCATCGTCGATGGCGGGGTGATCTGGGCGCCGGCGATCGAGGGCGGCTTCGTGCTCACCACCCGTGGCGGCGATTTCGAACTCGATCTCGGCCAGGACATCTCGATCGGCTATCTCAGCCACAGCGCGACGACGGTCGAGCTCTACCTGCAGGAAAGCTTCACCTTCCGGATGCTGACCTCCGAGGCGGCCGTCGCGCTCGCGCCGCAGGGCAAGTAGCGCAGGCTCCGGGCCTCCGGCCCAGGAGGCTTCATCGGCGACGGCACATTTCAGCCGCAAAACAGCCGCAATCGGCACAATTTTACGGATCGGATTGGGTCGGTTTTGAGAGATCATTCCTAGGATGGGACCAGCTTGGATTGGCTGGGGGCCTATCTTGATTCGTTATGTCAGCATTTTCTTCCTGTTCGCATTGAGCATCTTCTTCTTCACGGCGGCGCGCGCAGCCCCCGTGTCCGGTGGCGATCCCGATGGCCGGGATCAGGGCCGCGAAGGGCCGAAGCCGCAGAGCGTCGTGCAGGCGGCTGCATCGCTCCAGGGCGAGGTCATCGACCATCACGCCATGCATGACGGCACAGCGTTCGATCACAACCGAAGCGTCATGCGCGTCTATCCCCATGAAGGCGTGATCGCCTATGACGAGCCGAAACCTGCGGTCCGCGATGTCGTCCGCTCCGGGACCGTCCTGTTCCGCGGCCTGAAATTCACCGAGGGCGGCAGGATCGAAGGGACTGCGTTCGCGTTCAAGAAGGGCTGCCCGCCGGCCCCCTATGCCGTGACCGGCGGCTATTCGCGCGACAATGCGACGATCACGCTGCGCGGCGCGGGTCCGATCAGGAAGGGCTGCGACGTCGTCGGCTATTCGGAGAAAAGCCCGCATGCCGTCCTGCGCTTCAAGAGCATGATCAGCGCAGGCGACTACGGCGATATTTGACGGTCACCGCTTGGAAAGGCGGCATGTATGCCCGGGAGGCACGCCCGCAACGGCTCTCCCGTGGCTTGCCGCAGCCTCGCGCCGGGGTTGCGCCCTCCCCCGGCAGGCTCAGCCGAGACGCACGTCGAGCAGGTGGACCGCGCCGGGCAGCGGGCGCTTCATCAGGCCGGCCTGAGCGGCGTCCTCCGGAGCCCCCCACCACCAAGGCAGGTCGGCGGCGGCCGACCGGGCAGGCCACGCCTAGCTCGCCCAAGCGTCAGGCGGCACGACGAGCTTCCCGCTGCGCACCCGAATCTCTCCGTCGACCAGGACGTCGCGAACGCTGCGAGGGCTGGCCGAATGGACGATGTTGGAGGTGGGATCGTGCAGGGGCCGCATCTCCGGCTGGTTCAGATCCAGGACAAGGAGGTCGGCGCGTTTGCCGACTTCGACCGAACCGACAAGATGATCGATACCGAGCACGCGCGCGCCGTCCAGCGTCGCCAGCCGCAGCATCCGCGCCGTCGGCAGGACGGTCGGATCATCGGCCTGCATCTTTCCGACCAGCCCGGCCAACCGCATCTCCCAGAACATGTCCATGCCGTTGTTCGCGGCCGTCCAGTCGGTGCCGAGTCCGACCGGAACTTCGTCGGCGAATCGGTTCAGCGGCAAGGTTCGCGCCTCGATCTTCAGATTGCTCGCCGGGCAATGGCAGATCGCCGTGCCGTCGCGGCACCAGCCCTCTTGTTCGTCGCGATCGAGATAGATGGCATGAGCGGCGATCACGTCAGGCCCGGTCAGCCCCGCGCAGCGCAGGCACGATAGAGCGCCGCCATGGCCGCGGCGACGGATCGCGTCGATCTCGGCCTGGCATTGCGCGACATGAAGATAGACGCGCGCACCCACCCGCCGGGCCCGCTCCCCGCATTCGCGCAGCAGCGCATCGGAGCAGGTGTCGAGTGCATGCGGCGCGATCCCGGCGACGATGCGCGAGCGCGCGGGATCCGTGCCGTAACGCTCGATCAAGCGCTCGGTCGGTCCCCAGTCCACGGGGCCGGCGAGATCGACCAGCGTCGAGCCGACGCTGGCGCGCAGGCCGCTCGCCTCGATGATCGGAGCGTACACGTCCATCGCCGCGACGCGATCGGCGATGCAGGTCACGCCGTTGAGCAGGAATTCGGCGCAGGCATCGGCCAGCGAACGCCGATAATCGTCTTCGCCAAAGCGCTCCTGCCCCGGCACGCGGTAGCCGCCTTCCGGCCAGAAGGCGCGCGTCTTGTCGTCGGCAAGGCCGCGAAACAGGCCGAGCGTCGCATGGGTGTGGGTGTTGACGAATCCGGGCATGACGAGCCCGTTCGCGCAGTCGATCACCCTGTCGCCGGGCCGGGCCAGGCTGCCACCCGGACCAATCGCTGAAATCGTCGTTCCATCGATCCGCAGGTCGTGATCACGCAACACGCGATCACGGGCATCGACCGTCACGATCACGGCATGGGACAGGACAAGGGCCATGGTGGGAGGCTCACGCAGATGGCGCGGCAGGAGACGCCTCTGCCGAGACTGCATCACCTGGGGAGGCTGTCAACGCCGCGCAGAGCGTTGCCGTTTTGAGGGCACCCCAAGCGATTCTTTGCGCTTCTTGGAGCACACTCGCTGTGATTAGCTCGGTCTTAACCGTGGCGACAACGATCGCGGCATCCAGAGGGACGAGACCATGATCAATCGGCGGAGTGTCTTGCAGGGAATGGCCGGCGCGGGCGCCTTCCTCTCATTCGAGGCCGGCGCGCAAGGCAAGCCGGTCGTCAACCTCCAGCTCGGCTGGATCGCAGGCGGCAACCAGATCGGCGAGGTCTGCGCCAAGCAGCTCGGCTACTATGACGCCGAAGGCATCGAGATGAAAATCCAGCCCGGCGGGCCGAGCATTGACGGCGTCGCCGTCGTCGCTTCCGGTCGCTACGAGTCAGGGCAGGTCTCGTCGAGTCCGTCGCTGATGCTGGCGGCATCGCAGGGGCTGCCGATCCGCTGTTTCGCCACGGGCGCGCAGATCCACCCTTACGCCTTCTTCTCGCTGAAGAAGAACCCGGTCGCCAAGCCGGCCGATTTTGTCGGCAAGAAGGTCGGCATCCAGTCGACTGGTGTCATTCTGCTGCGCGCGCTGCTCGCGAAGAACAACATTGCCGACAAGGATGTCACCATTGTCCCGATCGGGGCCGACATGACCCCGCTGCTGACGGGGCAGGTCGACGTCGTCACCGGCTGGCTGACCAATACCACCGCGATGAAGCCGCTCGGCGCCGACCGGGTCGATCTTCGTCTCTGGGACGCCGGCGTGAAACTCTACGCGCTGCCTTATTACGCGACGGTCGATACGCTGCAGAAAAAGGGCGACCTGCTCGCCAAATTCATGCGCGCCACCGCGAAGGGCTGGGCTTACGCCCATGCCAACCGCGACGCAGCGGTCGATCTGCTGCTGAAGGAGATGCCCAATCTCAACAAGGCGGACGAGCGCGTCGCCATCGATGTGATGCTCGACTACGCCTTCACCGGCAACACCAAGACCGAGGGCTGGGGTACGATGGACCCGAAGATCTGGCAGGAGCAGATCGATCTCTATGCCCAGCTCGGCCAGTTCTCCAAGGCGCCGCCGAAGCTCGACGAGGTGATCACGCTCGACGTGCTCAAGGCGACAGCCGACGCGCGCGCGAAAATCGGCTGAAGCGCCCCGGTCCTCCACGGTCCAATGCAGAGGCCAGTTCATGCCCGTGCCAGCATCCGCCGTCGCCTGCCAGAACGTCAGTGTCCGCTTCGTCACCGATCGGCGGACCGTCACCGCCTTGAGCAGCGTCTCCTTCGACGTCGCCTCCGGCGGCTTTCTGAGCCTGCTCGGCCCCTCCGGCTGCGGCAAGTCGACCTTGCTGCGGGTGGTCGCCGACCTGATCGCGGCCAGCAGTGGGCATGTCTCGGTTTTCGGCATGCGTCCGGAGGAAGCACGCCAGGCGCGCAGCTTCGGCTTCGTCTTCCAGGACGCCGCGCTGCTGCCTTGGCGGACGGCGCTGGAGAACGTCGAATTGCCGCTCGAGGTCGGCGGCAAGCGCACGCTGCCGCCCAATGCGCCGACGCCGCGCGAATTGCTCAAGCTCGTCGGCCTCGAAGGCTGGGAGAACAGCCTGCCGCATGAGCTGTCCGGCGGCATGCGCCAGCGTGTCTCCATCGCGCGCGCACTGCTCGGCGGGCCGAAGCTGCTCCTGATGGACGAGCCCTTCGGCGCCCTCGACGAGATCACCCGCGACCGGTTGAACGAGGAGCTGCGCCGGATCTGGCAGGAGACCGGTACCACGATCCTGTTCGTCACCCATTCGGTCTATGAGGCGCTCTATCTCGGCGAGCAGGTGCTGGTGCTCGCGGCGAACCCCGGCCGCGTCGCCTCCTTTACCACCGTCGATCTGCCTCGCGGCCGAGACCTCGCCATTCGCGAGACGCCGCAATTCGTCGCCATGGCCGCCGGTTTGCGCGACACGCTGGGGAGGGGCCATTGACCACGCTCGATCTCGCCGGCACCGATCCCGGGCTCGCCGCGGCCGAAGCGGCTTATCGCCAATCGCATCGGCGCCAGCTCTGGCGCCGCCGCCTGCTGCCGGTAGCCGGCATTGCCGGCGCGATCGCACTCTGGGCCTTCGTCATCTGGTTCTTCGACGTCAAGCCGTTCATTGCGCCCTCGCCGGTGCTGGTGCTGACGACGCTCTGGACCAAGCTCGATATCCTGCTGCTCAACCTGTTGCCGACGGCGATCGAGGCCTTTTCGGGCTTTCTGCTCGGCAACATCGCCGCCATCCTGATCGCCACGGTCTTCGTTCACAAGAAGGCGATGGAGGAGGCGTTCTTCCCGGTCGTCGTCCTCGTCAACACGATCCCGGTGGTCGCGAAAGCGCCGATCCTGGTGCTTCTGCTCGGCAATGGCATGGAGCCGAAGATCGCGATCGCTGCGCTGATCTGCTTCTTCCCGACGCTGGTCAACATGGTGCGCGGGCTCGAGTCGGTGAACCCGCAGGCGATGGAGCTGATGCGCGTGCTCTCGGCCTCGAAGACCGAGATCTTCTTCAAGCTGCGGCTGCGCAACTCGCTGCCCTATCTGTTCTCGGCCCTGAAGATCGCAGCCTCGACGGCGGTGATCGGCGCCATCGTCGGCGAGTGGATCGGCTCCACCACCGGCATCGGCGCGCTGATCATCCAGTCCACCTACAATTTCGACTCGGCCATGCTCTACGCCACGGTGCTCGTCGGCTCGGCCTTCTCGGTGCTGTTCTTCGTCTCGATCGTCGCCGTCGAGCGGCTGGTCGTGCGTTGGCAGCCCGCCAACAACCATTGATCGGGAGGCAAGCATGACCCAGCATCACGCTCACGAGCGCATCGCCGACGATCCGGGCGAGGCCACGATCGTCGCTCGCTCCGACGTGGTCGTCGTCGGCGGTGGGCCCGCCGGCTTCTCGGCCGCCATCGCCGCCCGGCGCGAGGGCGCCTCGGTCACGCTGATCGAGCGCTATCCCTATCTCGGCGGGCTCGCAGCCGGCGGCATGGTGCTGGTGCTCGACGACATGCACAATGGCGACGAGGTCACCACCATCGGCATCTGCAGCGAGATGATCGAGCGGATGGAGGCTGTCGGCGCCTGCGTCTACCCGAAGCCGGAGGAGCGCGGCCAGAGCTGGGAGCTCTATCGCAAATGGGCGCGCTGGGGCGCCTTCGACTTCCGCGCCCAGACCAAGCCGGCGCCGATCGTGATGGCCGCCGCCTTCGACCCCGACGGCTGGAAGCGCGTCTCCAACGATATGATCGAGGAGGCCGGCGTCAATGTCCGCCTGCATTCCTGGTTTTCGCGGACGGTGATGGAGGGCAACCGTGCCACCGGCGTGATCTGCGAGACCAAGCAGGGCCGCCAGGCGATCATGGGCGAGGTCGTGATCGACGCGACCGGCGATCTCGACGTTGCCGCCGCTGCGGGCGCGCCTTTCGTGCACGGCTCCTACATCCTGACCACGGTCTTCCGCCTCGGCGGCGTCGACACCGATGCAGCCGAACGCTTCGCGCTGGAGGAACCTGAAACCTACGCCAAGATCGACCGCGAGGCGAAGCGCATCATGGGCGGCTCCTGGGATTTCTGGTGGCTTAAGACGCCGCTGCCAGGGATCGTCTGGTGCAATTGCCCGCATATGACCGGGCTGGACGGCCTTTCGGTCGAAGACATCACCAAGGCCGATTTCCTCGGCCGCAAGCGCATCTACGCGCTGGTCGAGTTCGTCCGCGCCAGGATGCCGGGCTTCGCCAACGCCGTCGTCGTCGATGTCGCGCCGCAGCTCGGCGTGCGCCAGACCCGTCTGCTCGAGGGCGACTATGTCGTCACCAAGGAAGACGTCATGGACCGCGTCCATTTCGCCGATACCGTGGCGCGCGGCCGCGACTATTACACGCCCTACCGGGCGATGCTGCCCAAGGGCATCGACGGCCTGATCGTCGCCGGCCGGCACTATTCCGCGACCGAAGCCGCGCAGAAGCAGTCGCGCGAGATTCCGCCTTGCATGGCGATGGGCCAGTCGGCCGGCGTCGCCGCGGCGCTCGCGGTCGCTGGCAGGATTCCGCCTCGCGCGGTCCAGGCCGCCGCAATCTGCGAGCGCGTCCGCGCCCAGGGTGGCGACCCCGGCGACCGCCCATCCGCCAACGCCACATTCCTGGAGAAAGCCGCATGACCACCCCTGACAACCTGCCGCTCGCCGGGGTGCGCGTCATCGACTTCACCCAGGTGATGATGGGTCCGGTCGCGACACAGATGCTGGCCGACTACGGCGCCGACGTCATCAAGATCGAGCGGCCCGGTTCCGGCGATCTCTCGCGGACCGCCTTCCCCAATGACCCCGCCGGCCTGCTCGGCCCGGTCTTCTGCTCGCTGAACCGCAACAAGCGCTCGGTGACGCTCGACCTGCGCCAGCAGGAGGATCGCGATTTCGTGCTCGAACTCGCCCGCACCTCCGATGTCGTCGTCAACAATTTCCGCGCCGGCGTGATGGAGCGCCTCGGCTTCGGCTACGAGGCTCTGGCCAGGCTCAATCCGCGGCTGATCTACGCGGTCGGCACCGGCTACGGCCTGACCGGTCCCTATGCGCACAAGGGCGGGCAGGACGTGCTGGCCCAGGCGATGAGCGGCGTGATGCATCGCCGCTCCAACGACGACCAGCCGCTCGCGGTTCACGCCACCACCTTCGCGGACTATTCGGCCGGCATGCACCTGGTCCAGGGCGTGCTGCTGGCGCTGCTGCAGCGCCAGAAGACCGGGCGCGGCCAGCAGATCTCGGTCTCGCTGCTCGATTCGATGCTCGCGGCGCAGACGCAGGAGGCCGCAGCCCAGCTGATGCGCGGGCGCGAGGTCAACTGGGGTGCCATGCCGCTTTCCGGGGTGTTTCCGACGTCCGACGGCGCGCTCGTCATGGTCGGCGCCTTCAAGGCCGATCCCCTGGGCGACATCTCGACGGCCCTCGGCGTCGAGCATCTCGGCCACGACCCGCGCTTTGCCGACTTCGCCGGACAGGTCGCCAACAAGACGGCGCTCCAGGACATCTTCCGCGCGCGCTTCGCCACCAACACGACGGCCTATTGGCTCGCCCGGCTGGAGGAGGTCGACCTCCTCTGCGCGCCTGTCCGCTCGCTGGCGGAGGCCCTGGCCGACGAGCAGACCGCGATCAACGAGATGGTGATCGAGTGCGATGGCGAGGTCGAGCGGATCAAGGTGGTCGGGTCGCCGATCCACATGTCGGAGGCGCCGGTCGCGATCCGGCGAGCGCCGCCTTCGCTCGGACGCGATACCGACGCGGTGCGCGCCGAGGTCGCCGCAGGCGCCATGCGGGCGGCCGAGTGATGAGCGTCCTGTTCGAAATCCGGGAGCACGTCGCACGGGTCACCATCGACCGACCAGAGGTGATGAACGCCGTCGACCAGGCGACGGAAGCCGAACTGCAGCGGATCTGGACGGCGATCGAACAGGACCGCGACATCCGTGCGGTGGTGCTGACCGGCGCCGGCGAGCGCGCCTTCTCGACCGGGGCCGACATGAAATCCGGCAGCGGCATGTCCGGCCTGGAATACTGGGCGGCGCCGCGCCCTGGTGGCTTCGGCGGCATCGCGCTGCGCGAGACGCTCGACGTGCCGGTCATCGCCCGGGTGAACGGCCATGCGGTCGGCGGCGGTTTCGAGATGGTGCTCGGCTGTGACCTCGTCGTGGCGGCGGAGCATGCCAGCTTTGGCCTGCCCGAGGCCCGTGTCGGGCGCCTGCCCCTCGATGGCGGAATGACCCTGCTGCAACGCCAGATTCCGCATCGTGCCGCAATGGGCATGCTGCTCACCGGCCGGCGCATCAAGGCCGACGAGGCGCTGCGCTTCGGCCTGATCAACGAGGTCGTGCCCTTGGCCGAGCTCGATGCGGCGGTCGAGCGCTGGCTCGCCGACATTCTGGTCTGCGCCCCGCTCTCGCTGCGCGCCACCAAGCAGGTCGTGCGGCGCAGTGCGCATCTGACGGCGGCCGACGCGCAGAGCCTGCGCCTGCCGGCGCTGGTCGAGGCCTTGAACTCCGCGGATTCGCACGAGGGCGTGCGCGCCTTCGTCGAGAAGCGCAAGCCGGTCTGGACGGGGCGCTGACGCCATGCCCTACGTCATCACCGACGCCTGCATCGATGTGAAGGACCGCGGCTGCCTCGACGCCTGCCCGGTCGACTGCATCTATGAGGGCGGGCGCACGCTTTACATCCACCCCGACGAATGCATCGATTGCGGCCTGTGCGAAACCGTCTGTCCGGTCGCGGCGATCTATGCCGATGACCGGATCCCGGACGAGCTGACGAGGTGGATCGCGGTGAACAGCGCCTATTTCGGCCCGGAGATCAGCGGCCTCGGTTCGCCGCGTGGCGCCGATGCCAAGACGACACGCCAGGTCGATCATCCCGTCGTCGCGGCCTGGCCCGCCAAGCACGGCTAAATCAGCGATGCATGCGGCTGCCCTCGCCTATTTTCGCGAGACGGCCCGGCGCGGCTCGGTCCGCAAGGCGGCGAACCAGCTGAACGTCGCCGCCAGCGCCCTCAACCGGCAGATCCTCAAGCTCGAAGCCGAGTTCGGCACGCCGCTGTTCGAGCGGCAGGCGTCGGGCATGAAACTGACCGCAGCCGGCGAATTATTGCTGCGCCATGTCACCGCGACCTTCCATGATTTCGACCGCGTCCGCGTCGCGATCGACGATCTGCGCGAGGCGCGCTCGGGGCATGTTACGATCTCGGCGGTGGACTCGCTGCTGATCGACTTCGTGCCCCGTGCCATCGACCGTTTCCGGACGGCCTTCCCCGCCGTCGTCTTCACCGTCCTGGCTGTCGCGCCTCAGGAGGTGCCGGACCAGTTGATCGATGGGCGCGCCGATATCGGCTTCACCTTCGTCGGCCAGATCGACAAGGGCACCGAGCTTCTGGCCGAGATCAAGGCGCCGCTCGGCGTGATCATGCCGTTCGACCATCCGCTCGCCGGCAAGGCCAGCATCAGCTTCGACGAAGCCAAGGCCTACCCGTTCCTGGCCCAGGCCGGGCCGCTGCCGCGCTCGGCCGATATCGATCCGGATTTCGCGGCGTTCCGCGCCGGGCTCGTGCCGCGCCTGACCTCGAACTCGATCCAGATGCTGAAGCGCTCGATCCGCCTGGGCATGGGCATCGCCTTCTTCACCCGGCTCGGCTTCCTGGAAGAGCTGGAACTGGGCGAACTGGTCTGGCGCCCCTTTGCCTCACAGGCGATCAATCGCGGCCGCATCGGCCTGCTGACAGCCTCGGAGCGCGCGTTGAGCGCACCGGCCAAACAGTTCGCGCGCCAACTTTGCGACGATATCGCGCGGACGAGCTGGAGCTAGATACTCGGTCAGAGGTCGAACCATCCGTCGACAACTTGGTCAGGGCCTCCCCCTTCCGCGGTAGTGTCAACGACTGCGACCCGCCTTCACGGGCCGCAGTCGCTGTCGCTCAGACCACCTTGGTGTGCAGGGTGCCGATGCCCTCGATATGACCTTCCATCACGTCGCCGCGCACGATCGCACCGACACCGGAAGGGGTGCCCGACATGATCAGGTCGCCCGGCTGCAGCTCGAACAGGCCGGAAAGGTAGGAGATCATCTCCGGCACCTTCCAGATCATGTTGTTGAGGTCGCCCTGCTGGCGGATTTCGCCGTTGACCTTGAGCCAGATGGCCCCGTTCTCAGGGTGCCCGATCGCGCTCGCCGGAACGATCTCGCCCATCGGCGCCGAATGCTCGAAGGCCTTGCCGATCTCCCAGGGCCGGCTCGCCTTCTTGCACTCGTCCTGCAGGTCGCGCCGGGTCATGTCGAGGCCGACGGCATAGCCGTAGACGTGGTCGAGCGCGCTTTCGAGGGGAATGTCCTTGCCGCCCTTGGCGAGCGCGACGATCATCTCGATCTCGTGGTGAACATTGCTGCTGCGCGGCGGATAGGGGAAATCGGCGCCATCGAGGACGACGTTGTCGGGGTTCTTCTGGAAGAAGAAGGGCGCCTCGCGGTTCGGGTCTCCGCCCATCTCGATCGTGTGGGCGGCGTAATTGCGGCCGACGCAATAGATGCGGTGGACCGGGAAGCGGCTTTGCGTCCCCCGCACGGGAAGCGAAACCGGCGCCGGGGTCTGGATGACATGGTTCTGAGGCGTGGCGATGTTCATCTTGCAGGATCCTTCGTTGGCAAGAGGATGGGTCAGCGCGAGGCGGCGTAATAGGCGAACCGACGTTCGAGCCCGGCCAGCAACTCGTTGAGGGTGAAGGCGAAGCTGAAGAGCACCAGCAGCAACGCCCAGAAATGCTCCATCAGGAAGTGCGACTGGTAGATCTCGAACAGCGTGCCGAATCCGACGACGGAGACGAGCAACTGTCCGATGATCACGCCCTTGACCGCGCGGATCATGCCGAGCCGGATCCCGGCGAGGATCTCGGGCAGCGCCGCCCAGACATAGATCCGGCTGAAGGCCTGCCAGGCAGTGGCGCCGAAGCTGCGGGCCATCTCGACCAGCGAGGGCGAAATGGCACGGACGCCGGCGCGCGTGTTGAGGACGATGATCCACATCGAGAACAGCACGACGGTGAGGATGATCGTCGTCTCGCCGAGGCCGAACAGCACCATGATCACCGGGACCAGCGCGCTGAGCGGGGCGGAGAGGAAGAGGTTCACCCAGGGCAGCAGCAGCCGGTCGGCGATGACCGAGCGGCCCATCAGGATCCCGAGCGGGACGCCGATGCCGATCGCGATGGCATTGCCGAAGAGGAAGGCGCGGCCGGTGATCAGCAGCGCGTCGAGGAACGACGCCGTCGGGACGATCTCGAAGACGCGCCAGATGACGCGCGACAGCGGCGGCAAGATGAAGCCGGCCTCGGTATGGCCGGCGATCTCCCAGATCACGGCCCAGACGATGAGCGACGTCATCAGGGGAAGGCGGATGCCGGAAATGACCATGGCCGCCTCCTAGTCCAGATAGTGCTTGAGCTGCTGCCAGATCTCCTCGACGACATCGAGATAGGCGCTGTCGCGCCTGATCTTGTCGGGGTCGCCGTCACGGATGATCTTCGGCTCGATGATCGCCGAGACGCGGCTCGGTCGGCGCGAGAGCAGCGCGATCCGGTCGGAGACATAGACCGCCTCCTCGATGCTGTGCGTCACGAAGATGAAGGACTTGCCTTCATTGGCGACGAGCTCGAGCAGCTCCTCCTGGAACTTGCGGCGCGTCTGCTCGTCGACGGCCGAGAACGGCTCGTCCATCAGCACGACCTTGGCGTCAACCGCGAGCGCGCGGGCAAGGCCGACGCGCTGGCGCATGCCGCCCGAGAGCTCGTGCGGATATTTCCGCTCGAAGCCCTTGAGGCCGACACGCGCGATCTGGCGTTCGGCGATCGCCTCGCGCTCGCCATGGGCGACACCGCGCAGTTCGAGCCCGAAGGCGACATTGCGGATGACGCTGGCCCAGGGCATCAGCGCGAAATCCTGGAAGACGAAGGCGCGTTCAGGCCCCGGCCCCCTCACCTCGCGGCCGTCGACGAAGACCTGGCCGGCGCTGGCCGGGATCAGGCCGGCGATGATCTTGAGGAGCGTGGTCTTGCCGCAGCCAGACGGGCCCAGCAGGGTCGTCAGCCTCCCCTCCGGAAAGTCCAGCGAGATGCCGCTGAGCGCCTCGATGCCGCCGGCATAGGTCTTCGAGACGCTCTTGACCTCGACGATCGGCCGGGTGGCGTGGGGCAGGAGCGGCGCGGGACCGGGCGTCTGCCGTGGCTCGGCCGGAGCGATGTTCGGATTCATGCGCGGCTCTCCGGTCGGAACAGGACGAGTTCGATCCGTTCGAGCAGCTCGATGAACAGGACCGAGAACACGATGATGGCGAGAATGGCCGCGTACATCTTGGGATAGTCGGCGACCGACTGGTTATAGGAGATCACGTCGCCGATGCCGGTCGGCGTGATCAGCAGTTCGGCGAGGATCACGCCGATGAAGGCGGCTGCGCAGCCGAGCCGCAGCCCGGCGAAGATCATCGGGCTCGCCGCGGGCAGGATGACGAGGCGGATGCTCTGGCTGCGGCTGGCGAGGAAGGATCTGCTCATTTCCAGAAGCGATTTTGGCGTGTTGCGCACTGCGCCCAGCGTGTTCAGCACGATGACCGGCATCGCCATGATGCAGACGGTCATGATCTTCGCGGTGAGTCCGATGCCGTAGGCGAAGGTCAGGATCGGGATGAGCGCCGCCAGCGGCGCCGCCTGCGCGATGATGAAGAGCGGCGCAATCAGCCATTCCGAAGGCTCGTGCAGGCCCATCAGCACGCCGAGCCCGACGCCGAGCAGGACGGACACGGCAAGGCCGATCACGAGCGGGTGGAGCGTGATCAGGAAGGCCTTGGAGAGCGTTCCATCGGCGATGATTGCGCCGAGCCCGCCCATGGTTTCGAGGAAGGTCGGGAAGGCCGGGCTCAACGGAATGCGCCCGGCATATTCCCAGAGCGCAAGCACGGCCGCGAAGGAAAGAAGACGCAGCACGAGCGGGTGGATCAGCACATCGCGCCAGTCGCTGGCCGGAGGCGCACGACGCGTCGGGAGAGCGGTAGAAAGGTTGGATATCTGCAAGGGAGGTCACTCCACTTGTGAGGCGCAGCAAGGGGCAGGCCGGACCGTCAGCGCCCGGCGTGCCGGTTGGCTGGACAGGGCGCGAGCTCGGCCTAGCTGCCCAGCGCCTTGCGTGCCCGCTCGAGTGGCGCGAGATACCAGAAGTCGTCGACCTTCAGCTCCGCAGCCGGCCCCTGCATCTGCCCAGCCTCGGTGTAGAACTCGAAATCCGCCTTCGCGATCTCGGCGCTGCCGCCGGTCGGCGCATAGACGCCTTCCTTGGTCGCCATCGTGTAGAACTTGGTGATGCCCTCCAGCACCTCCTTCGGCTGATCGGCCATCAGCTTGCGCTTGCTGCGCTCCTGCTCGACGATTCCTGGATTGGCCGCCATTTCCTGCCAGAGCCGCAGGAATTCGGTGACGATGATGTCCACCTGCTTTTCGTTCTTCTTGATCCACTCGATCTGCCCGAACAGGGTCTCGTCGGAGGCGGGCTCGCTGACGCCGGGCAGGACGTGGAAGCGGTCGCCCGCCTTCTCGAGCAGCAGGTTCTTGTTGGCGAGGTCGACGACCGTGGCTTTGATCTGGCCCTTCATCATGCCGATGATCCGGTTCTCGGATCCGGGCACATAGCTGCGCTCGCCGAACTGAATGCCTTCGCGCTTGGCGATGATGTTGCCAATGGCTTCCGTTCCCGTCGCGCGGGCGTGGAAGGTGATCGGCTGGCCGTTCATGTCCTTCCACGACTTGTAGGATTTGTCGGCGACCGGGAAGAAGACCAGCCGCGTGCCCTGGAAGAGCACGCGCAGCGGCGCCTTGCTCTTCTGGACCACGGCATAGGGCGTGCCGATGCCCAGATCCGCCTGGCCGTTGATCACGGCCTGGATGGCGAGATCCTCCTTCGAGAAATGCGTCACCTGGTAGTCGACACCCTTCTCCTTGGCACGATCGAGCGCGATCACCATGGCGAGCGTCTCGGTCGACAGCACGTCTCCCAATGCGATGCGGACCTTGCTTTGTGCCTGCGCGTCCATGCTTCCGAATATCAGGCCGGCCGCGACGGCAGCGGCACCGAACATGGCTGACAGTCTTCCTCCCAAGGGCTTCATGACCTGTCTCCTCCCATGATTTTCATTGGTCTCTTGCGCGATCTGGTCGCAACCAATTTTTATTTGGGCAGTGTCATGTGACGAATTGATCGTGTCAAGGCCGCAATTTTTCGAAATAATCCCGACACGGCGGTCTTCTGAACGCCATTGCTCCAACCAATTTCATAATGGTTGCAATCACCGGTGATCCGTGGAATCAAGAGGACATACCTGCCGCCGGTCACGTCATGATGGATCAGAAAGTCACCCCTCCGGCCGATACCGCCCATTCGGGGGTGCTGACGCAGCTTTACGGTTTCCTCGCCTCCGCGCGGCTCCCGGATGATGGGCGGCTGCCACCCGAGCGGGAGCTCGCCGAGATGCTCGGCGTCAAGCGTGCCGAATTGCGCAGGGGCTTGGCCGTACTCGAGCGCGAGGGGCAGCTCTGGCGCCATGTCGGCAAGGGTACCTTCGTCGGAGCCCGGCCGCCGCAGTTGGTGGACATCTCGGATCTGGCGCAACGCAGCAACCCGATCCAGGTGATGAAGGCGCGCATAGCACTCGAGCCGGAACTCGCCCGCCTCGCGACAATCAATGCCACGGCGGCAGAAATCGCGACGCTTGCCGAGTTGAACGAGGCTTGCCGCACCTCGACGACCTGGCGCGAGTACGAGGCTTACGACGCGCGCTTTCACCACCAGATCGCAGAGGCTGCGCACAACCCCATCCTGCTCGCGCTGTTCGACACGCTGAACGCCGTGCGCCGGGCCGTCACCTGGGGGCGACCGCGGCCGAGCCATGGCAGCCCACCGAGCGACCACCATAGTTTCGAAGATCATGACAGGATGGTCGACGCCATCGCCCATCGGGAACCCGCGGGGGCGGCCGACGCGATGCGCCGGCATCTTCAGAACGTCGAGGACCGGCTGATCGGGCGCTCGACATAAGGCCAGGCGTCTGAGAAAGCGATAGGAATTGCTGCCCGCAGGCCAGCACCGACAGGAGCCTGGCCTGTCGCATTCCTCTTTTCATGTCCGCTTTCCGGCGCTCTGAATGATCAGCAGGCCGAAGGCTCCATCATGGCGGCAGCCGAATGATCCATTCAGCGCAGCGTCGGGTCGAGCTTGTCGCGCAGCCAATCGCCGACGAGGCTGACGGCGAGCGTCGTCAGCACGATCGTGAAGGCCGGCGCCAGCATGATCCAGGGCGCACGGGTCAGGTATTCGCGGCCATAGCCGACCATGTTGCCGAGGCTGGTCATCGGCGGCTGCACGCCGAGCCCGAGGAAGGATAGGCCGCTTTCGAGCAGGATCACTTCCGGGAAGGTCAGCGTCATCGAGACGATCAGGGTCGAGGCGATATTGGGCAGGATGTGCTTCAGGTAGACGCGCGCCGGCGAGGCGCCGATCTGGCGGACCGCGCCGGCATAGCCCTGCGCTCCGGCCGATATGGCGAGGCCCCGCGCGATCCGGGCATAGCGCTCCCAGCCATAGAGCCCCATCAGGCCGATGAAGAGCGGCAGCGCGTTGCCGAAGAAGGCGAGCACCGACAGCGCCAGGATCAGGAAGGGCATCGCCGCCTGGAAATCCGCCAGCATCAAGACGATCTGCTCGACGAGCCCGCGGAAATGCGCGGCGAGGAAACCCATCAATGTCCCCAGCACGGCCGAGATGATGGTCGCGCCGAACGCGACCAGCAGCGAGATCCGTACCGAGATGATCAGGCGCGAGAGCACATCGCGGCCGAGCTCATCCGTGCCAAGCCAGTGCAGCGGGTGGAAGGGCAAGGCCAGCCGATTGCGCAGGTCGTAGGCGGTGAACCGGTAGGGCGTCAGCCAGTCCGCGAAGAGCGCGACGACGATGATGAAGGCGATCCAGACCAGCCCGCACCAGACGAGAAACGGAATCCGCTGCTTCGGTTTCGGCTTGGCCGCGTCGCTAGCGGGGACGGCGGTCACGGTGACATCAGCCATCTCAGTGCGCTCCGGCCTTGGCGCCGCTGCGCAGCCGCGGATCGAGCAGGCCATAGAGCAGGTCGACGATCAGATTGGCGCTGACCATCGTCATCGCGACCAGCAGCAGGATGCACTGCACGACGGCGAGATCGCGATTGGCCACCGCGACGACGAGCAGCCGCCCGACGCCGGGCCAGGAGAACACGCTCTCGACCACGACCGCGCCGGCGATCAGGCTGCCGACCATGAAGCCGACGACGGTGACCGTCGGCACGGCGGCGTTGGGCAGGGCATGGCCGCGCACGACACGGGGCCAGGGCACGCCCTTGGCGCTGGCGGTGCGGATATAGGACTGGCCGAGCACTTCGAGCATGGCGCTACGCGTGAAGCGCGCCAGCACGGCGGCACCGCCGATGCCGAGCGTCAGCACCGGCAGGATGGCGTGGCGCCAGCTCTCCTGCCCGCCCGAGGGCAGCCAGCCGAGCTGGACGGAGAAGACCAGGACCAGGACCAGGCCAAGCACGAAACTGGGGACGGTGAAGCCGGCGACCGCCGTCACCATCACGATGCGATCCATCAGGCTGTCGCGGTGAAGCGCGGCGTAGATGCCGGCGGGGATGCCGATCCCGAGCTTGAGAGCGAGCGCAGGCAAGGTCAGCGCCAGCGTTGCGGGAATACGTTCGAGGACGAGCTGCATCGCCGGGCGCCCATCGCGCATCGACTGGCCGAGCTCGCCTTGGCCGATCGCGGAGAAATAGCGCAGATATTGCAGCCAGATCGGGTCATCGAGGCCCCAGGCCTTGCGGAAGGCGGCGATGGCCTCGGGAGGCGCATCGACGCTCATGATGATCAGCGCCGGGTCGCCCGACATCCTGAGCACGACGAAGGCGAAGGTGACGACGAGCGCGACCGTCAGCGCCGCGCGGCACAGCCGGATGAGGAGGAAACGCAGCATCAGCTCGCCGCCTTGAGGAAATTGGCCTGGTCGTGGGCGACATGGCAGGCCGTGAGGCGCCCGTCCGGCAGCGGCAGCAGGCGGGGGCTTTCGACCGTGCAGCGCTCGCGAGCCGCATGGCAGCGGGGGTGGAAGGCACAGCCGGAAGGGCGCGCCGCCGGGTTGGGCGGATCGCCCTGCAAGACGATGCGCGGGCGGGCGCGGCGGCCCGGCACCGGCGAGGCCGAGACCAGCGCTTCGGTATAGGGGTGCGCCGGGCTGGCGAGCAGGAGGTCGGCGTCGCCTTCTTCGACGATACGCCCGAGATACATCACCGCGACGCGATGGCTGACCTGGCGGATCACTTTCAGGTCGTGGCTGATGAACAGCAGGCCGAGGCCGAGCTCCTGCTGGAGGTCGACCAGCAGGTTGACGACCTGCGCCTGGATCGAGACGTCGAGCGCCGAGACCGGCTCGTCGCAGACCAGCAGGTCCGGCTTTGTCGCGAGCGCCCGGGCGATCACGGCGCGCTGGCGCTGGCCGCCAGAGAGCTCATGCGGATAGCGGTTACCCTGGTCGGCGCGCAGGCCGACCGCCTGCAGCAAGGCTGTCGCCATGGCATCGCGCTCCCCGGCCTCGCCGATGCCGTGAACGTCATAGGGTTCGCGCACCTGTTCGAGGATGGAGAGGCGCCGGTCGAGCGCGCCGAGCGGGTCCTGGTAGATCATCTGCATGCGCGCCCGCATCTGGCGCCAGGCCAGCGTGCCGACCGGCGGGATCGGGGCGCCCTTGAACAGCACGTCGCCATCGTCAGGCGGCTCCAACCCGAGCGCGAGCCGCCCGGTCGTCGACTTGCCCGAGCCGGATTCGCCGACCAGGCCGAGCGTCCGGCCACGCTCCACCGTCAGCGAGACCCCGTCGACGGCGCGGACATCGACCGATCGACCAAGCAGGCCCTGCCGCATGGCATAGCGACGGGCGACGCCTCGCACCTGAAGCAGAGGGGCAGTGTTCATGCGTAGACCGGCTCCGGCTGGCGCTGTGGCTGCGCCAGCGGCGGCGTCATGATGCAGGCGGCCCGCCGGTCCGCCGCTTTCGAGGCGAGCGGCGGAACCTGCATGTCGCAGGCCTCGACCCGGCGCGGGCAGCGCGGCGCGAAGGAGCAGCCCGGCGGCAGGTTCCACGGCTCGGGGACATTGCCTTCGACAGGGACGAGCCGCCGGCGCACGCCTTCGAGCGGCGGCAAGGCGGCGAGCAGGCCCTGCGTATAAGGGTGCAGCGGCTGGGCAAAGAGCGCCTCGGATGCCGCCGTCTCGATGATGCGGCCGGCATACATCACGCAGACGCGGTCGCAGGTCTCGGAGATCACGCCGAGATCGTGGCTAATCAGAACCAGGGCCATGTTGGTTTCGCGCCTGATCAGGGTCAGCAATTCGAGGATCTGCGCCTGGATCGTCGCATCGAGCGCCGTCGTCGGCTCGTCGGCGACCAGGATGTCGGGCTTGCCGGCCAGCGCCATGGCAATCATCACGCGCTGGTTCTGGCCACCGGACAATTCGTGCGGGAAGGCGTCGAGCCGGCGGGCAGCGTCGGGAATGCCGACGAGATCGAACAGGCGCTTCGCCTCGGCGCGGATCGCCCTGCCGGAGAGCCCACCATGCAGCGCCAGCGCCTCGCCGACCTGCCGGCCGAGCTTGATCACCGGGTTCAGCGCGCTGGCGGGGTCCTGGAAGATCATGGCGATGCGCCTACCGCGCACGCTGTCGAGCGTGGCCGGCGCCGCGCCGATCAGCTCGCCGCCATCCAGCATGACGCTGCCGGAAATCGTCGCCTTCTTCGGGAGGAGGCCGAGGGCCGCGAGCCAGGTCACGGATTTGCCGCAGCCGGACTCGCCGACGAGACCGACAGCCTCGCCGCGATGAATGGTGAGGTCGATGCCGTGCAGCACCTTCACGCCGTCGAACGCGACCGTGAGGTCACGAATGGCGACGAGCGGGCTCGCCTCGCGACTGGTGAGACCGGTCATGGCGACCTCCTCGAACATCCAAAAGAAAACGGCGCGACCCGTGAGGTCGCGCCGTCTATGATGCGAGCCTTAGCTGCGCCCGCCCCAGTTCTCGGCACGGAAGTCCATGGCGAAGGCAGGCGAAGCCTTCCAGGCGAGCGCTTTCGGCTTGGCCGTGAAGGTCGCGTTCTGGTGCAGCACAGTATAGGCCGGGTCCTCGCGCTCGGCGATTTCCAGCATGCGGCGGAAGGCGGCCTTGCGGCGGGCGCGATCCGTCGAGGTCTCCAGCTCGACCGAGAGCTGGTTCAGCTCGGCATTGGTCCACTCGCCGGCCTGCTGCTGCTGTCCGTTGGGGCCGTGCTGGCTGACCATCGACGAGACCGGGTCGTTGAAGGGCGCCGAGTTCGACCAGTCGCGTACCGCGCGCGTCGGGGTCCGCTCGAGGATCTGCTGCCAGTTCTCCTTGATCTGGATCTCGACGTTGAGCCCCGCTTCCTTCCACATCTCGGCCAGGATCTGCGCGGTGGCGGTCTGGTTGGTGTAGTAGTTGTTCAGCAGGCGATAGGGGATCGGATCGCCCTTGTAGCCGGACTGCTTCACCAGATCCTTGGCGAGCTTGAGGTCGAAGGCCGGCACCGACCAGTCGGAGACGAACATGTCGCCGTAATAGGGCCATTGCAGGCCCTTCGGCACCACGGTGCGTCCGGCCCAGAGCGAGTCGACGATGGCCTGCCGGTCGATCGCATGGGTCATGGCCCGGCGGACGAGTGGGTTCTGCAGCTGCGGGTGGTTCTTGTCGAACACCGTCAGGCGGTGGTTCAGGATCGTGCCGCCCTGGACCTCGAAGGCCGCGTTCTTCTCGATCTGCGAGATCTGGTCCGGCGGGATGTCGCAAGCGAACTGATACTGGCCCGACAGCAGGCCGTTGATGCGCGAGGCGGTCTCCGGCACCTCGACGAAGCGGATCGACTTCAACGGCGGGCGGCCGCCCCAGTATTCGTCATGGGCTTCGAGCAGCAGCGAGACGTCCGGGCGGTATTCGGCGACGCGATACGGACCGGTCGTGACGGGCTTCATCGCCCAGTCGCTATAGGTCTTGGCTTCCTCGAAGGCGCGGCGGTTCATGATCTCGCTGCCATAGCGCGAGATGCGGCCTTCCATGGTCACGTCCGGCGTGCCGTTGACGAAGCGGACCGTGTACTTGTCGATGATCTGGATGCCGAGCAGCGCGGGCCAGGAGCGGCGCGCGACAGCCGGAACCTCGGCCGGCAGCTCCTTGCTGGCGCGGCCGCCGCCGACGACGAAGTCAACGGAGATGGTCTTGCCGGCGGCGGGCTGCGTGTCGCCGAACATGCGCTCCTTGCCGAAGGTGAAGGCGACGTCGTCGGCAGTCAGCTCATCGCCATTGTGGAACTTCACGCCCTGGCGGAGCTTGAGCTCGACCGTCTTGTCGTCGATGCGCTTCCACTCGGTCGCAAGGCCCGGCACGCTCTCCAGATTGCCGGTCCAGTTGCGGCCGATCAGCCCTTCCCAGAGCGAGGAGAAGAAGACGCGCTCGCCGACATTGGACTGCTCGCGCAGCACGTCGAGCAGGTTGGAGTTGGCGATCTTCTGCACCGCGATGGTGATCGAGGGGCGGTTGTCGGCCTGCGCGATCGCAAAGCGCGAGGGCAGGATGAGGGCGGAGCCGCCGAGCGCTATTGCGCTGCGACGCGTGAGGGAGCCGACCATGACTGGTCTCCTGTTTCGGTTGCGTTGGGATTGCGCTCTTCCAGCCCGCGCGGGCTGGAGCGGAAATGGGTCAGCGTCCGGTCGGCATGGGTCAGCCGCCAGGACAGCGCCTTCTGGGCATAATCGCGCACCAGCGCCGCATAGGCCGGGTCTTCCGCCAGGTTGACGAACTGGTTGGGGTCTCTGCGCAAATCGAAGAACAGCGGCGGCAACGCGGCAAAGTGGACGTATTTGTAGTTCTCGTCCTGCACGACGCAGAGGCTGGATTCGTCCATGCCGAGCCCAAGCACCTTTTCCGGCTCGGAATAGTGGACGTCGCGGAAATCGTATTCGTAGTGCAGCTCCGTCCGCCAATCCGTCGGGCGGATGCCTTGCGTGAACGGCATCACCGAGTGCCCGTCGCAGGCGCGCGGCGCCTCGCCACCGAGCCAGTCGAGGATCGTCGGCATCACGTCGACGCTCTCGGTGAAGGCCTCCTCGACTGCGCCGCGGCGGCCGGCAGCGCCCTGCGGGTCCTTGATGACGAGCGGGATGCGGAAGCTCTCGTCGTGGAAGCCGATCTTGCCGAGCAGATGGTGGTCGCCGAGCTGCTCGCCATGGTCGCTGGTGAAGACCACCAGCGTGTCGTCCCATTGTCCGGTCTCGTCGAGATAGGCGAAGACCTGGCCGAGGCAGTCGTCGATCTCGCTGATCAGCCCGCAATAGGTCGCGCGCATCTGGCGGATCTCGGCCTCGTCGAGCGTCGCACCCGAACCTTCGGCGCCATGGAAGAACGAGCCGCGCGAGATCGCGTCGACATAGTATTTGATCAGCGGGTGCTGGGCGCCCTCGGCTTCAGGCGATTCAGCCCGGATAGGCGCAGGCATGTCCTGCGGCCGATACATGTCGTGATAGGGCGCCGGCGCGACGAAGGGGGGATGGGGCCGGTAATAGCCGAGATGCAGGAAGAAGGGCTTGCCGGCGCGGCCCCTGAGATAGGTCAGTGCGCGCTCGGTGAAGAAGGACGAGTCGGAGAGCTCCTTGGGGATTCGCGCTGGCCGCTCGGTGGCTCCGGGCACCGCATCCTCACCTTCGGGCAGCCAGATGTCCTCGCGATTGGGCGGCAGCTCGAAGCCGTTCTGGGCGACCCAGCCGAAATAGCCGTCCATGTTCGGCTCGAAGGCGCCGACCGAACGGAAGCCGTCCATCAGGTCGCCGAGCACGAGGAAACGCGGGTCCTGTTTCGCGGTCGAGCGGGGATCGGGCGTCGTCGTGGTGTAGCCGATCAGCGCCGGGTCGTAGCCGATGGCGCGCAGCGCCTTGCCGAGGTTGAAATGGCGCTGGTCGAGCGGGACCGTGTTCTGAACCGCGCGATGGTTCATCAGATAGAGGCCCGTCAGCAGGCTGGCGCGGGCCGGGCCGCAAGGGACGCAGGCGGTGACGTGGTTGGCGAAGGTCACCCCCTCCGCGCAGAGCCGGTCGAGATTCGGGGTCTTGAGGAAGGGCTCCTGGCCGCGGGCGCGCAGCAGATGCGGGACGAAATCGGCGCGCCATTGGTCGACAACGATCAGAAGGACGTTCTTGCGAGTCATGCTTGGCCTCTCGGAGTGGCGCCCAGCTATCCGCCGCGGATGACGGCTGCATGACCTGCGAGGTGGACTGGCGGGCGGAAGCTATGCCGGCGGACGTGCGGCCAGTGCGATCAGAGGCGACAACGCTCCGCGGCAAAGGCCCGGCTCAGATCCGGCATGCGTCATCCGCCAAGGCGGTTCTCCGGCAACGCGCTTGTCTCGGCAATTCCCGATCGGCCAACATCGGGTGCTTCGCGGTCACTGATCGCGGGGCCACCCGAGGCATGAGGGGCAAGAGCAGATGAGCGGACTGTTGATCGCGGGCGGCCGTGTCGTCGATCCGGAAAGCGGCCATGACGGCATCGCCGATGTCGCAATCGCAGACGGAAAGATCGTCGCGATCGGCTCAGGCCTCGGCAGCGCGGAGCGGGTGATCGACGCGCAGGGGCTAGTCGTAGCTCCCGGCTTCATCGATCTTCATGCCCATGGCCAATCGATCCCGGCCGACCGCATGCAGGCCTTCGACGGCGTCACCACGACGCTGGACCTCGAGGCCGGCGTACTGCCGGTCGCCTCCTGGTATCGCCGGCAGGCGGAACAGGGCCGCATCCTGAACTATGGCGCCGCCACGAACTGGGCGTTCGCCCGGATCGGCGCGATGATCGGGATCAACGAGGAATCGTCGCTGGAGGCGTTCGGACGCGCGATGCGCGATCCGCGCTGGATGGACAATATCTCCTCGCCCTCCGAGCAGCAGAACATCCTCGACCGCATCGCGGCCGGGCTCGACGAAGGCGGCATCGGCATCGGCATCCTGAACGCTTACGCTCCCGGCGCCGGCGTGCAGGAGCTGACCGCGCTGTGCCAGCTCGCCGCCGAGCGCGGCGTGCCGACCTTCACCCATATCGCCTATATGGCGAACACCGACCCGAAGAGTGCGGCGGAGGCCTATATCCGCCTGATCGGCTATGCCGGCGCGACCGGCGCGCATATGCACATCTGCCACTTCAACAGCTCCAGCAAGACCGATGTCGTGCGTTGCGCGCGGCTGATCAAGCAGGCGCAGGCGCAGGGCCTGCCGATCACGGTGGAAGCCTATCCCTATGGCACCGGCTCGACGGTGATCGCGGCCGCGTTCTTCAGCGATCCCGAATTCGAGCGCCGCAACGATACGCGCTACGAGCAGATCCAGCTGGTCACCAGCGGGCGCCGGATCCAGGACCGCGAGGACCTGCTCTCCGCCCAATCCGAAGACCCGTCGCAGCTCGTCCTGTGGCATGTGCTCGACACCGAGAACAACGCCCGCCATCGCGACATGCTCGACCTCTCGGTCCTGTATCCCGGCGGCGCGATCGCCTCGGACGCCATGCCCTGGTCGATGCCGGACGGATCGACCTATACCGGCGATGCCTGGCCACTGCCGGATGAAGCGACATCGCATCCGCGCTCGTCCGGCACCTTCACGCGCTTCCTGCGTCACTGGGTGCGCGAACGCCAGGCGGTCAGCCTGCAGGAGGGGATTGCGAAGTGCACCTTGATCCCTGCCGAGATCCTGGCTGCGAGCACGCCCGCCATGCGTGACAAGGGTAGGCTGAAGGTTGGAGCCGACGCCGATGTCGTGGTGTTCGATCTGGACCAGCTCACGGATCGGGCGGAGTTTTCGGCGATGAACCGTCCGGCTGAAGGCGTTCGGCACCTCGTCGTCAGCGGCGAGCCGGTCATCGCCGACGGGATCATGGACGTCGCGGCCCGGCCCGGCCAGCCGGTGCGCCGTCCGTTTGGCGCGGCGGCGTAAGCCATGCCGGTTCCGATCCTGCTGGTGACGGGCTTTCTCGGAGCCGGCAAGACGACGCTGGTCAATCGCATCCTGCAACAGGCCGACGGGCGGCGCATCGCCGCCGTCGTCAATGATTTCGGCGCGATCAACATCGATGCGGAGCTGATCGCCGGTGCGGAAGATGGCGTCGTCAGCCTCGCCAATGGCTGCATCTGCTGCTCGCTCGAAGGCGATCTGCTGCGCACGCTCGCCAATCTGCTGCGACGAACCCCGCGTCCCGAAGCCATCGTGATCGAGACCAGCGGGGTCGCCGACCCCGACGACATCATCCGCAACTTGATGGATCCGGTGATCTGGCGCGAAGCGCCGCTGGAGACGGTGCTGTGCGTCGTCGATGCCTCGGCACCGGAGGCGCAGCTCGACGACCCGCTGTTCCTCAGCCAGCTGCGAGCGGCCGACCTGCTCGCCGTCAGCAAGGGAGACCTCATCGACAGATCATCGCTCGATGAGCGCTGCCGGTCCTTGTCGCAGATCAATCGCAGGGCCACTCTCGTCGAGGCGCCCGGGGGCGATGTCCCGCTCGATCTCGTCTTTCCCGAAGTCGAGACACCTCGCGAACGGACGATGCGGCCCAAGAGGCCGAGCGTCGACCGCTTCGAGAGCTTCAACTGGACGTCGAAAGAGCCGATCTCGCTCGCCGGGTTTCAGCAAGCCTTCGGCCGGCTCGCGCCACGGCTCGCGCGTGCAAAGGGCTTCCTGGCGACGATCGAGAAGCCCGATTGCCGATATCTCTTCCAGTTCGCGGGCGGGAAAGCCACGCTGGCGCCTCTCGATCGGGATAGGCTGGCGCAGGAGGGCACGCGGATCGTCTTCATTGCGGAGATCGACAGGATCACTGCAGCGGAGATCGAACAGGCGATGAGCCGCGCCGGCATCGCCTCATGATCTGCATGTCGCCGCCGAGACGGAGCCTCGGCCAATAAGATCGTTCGCATCGACGATCGTCGTGCGTGAGGTGCAGCCATTCGGCTAAACCTCCTCGATATCGACGGCCGCGTCGGACCGGGGCCCGGCGTGCCGCGCGCGGCCTCGACAGGAGACACTATCCCAGGCTGGTCGCGCCCGGCTGAACCACGGCCGGCTCGTTCCAGGATGCGCGGTCAGGCTCGACCAGCGGCCAGTTTCGATCCGGGTCCGGCCAGGGAATCGCGGAGACCAGCGCCCTTGTGTAGGCGTGCTGCGGCTTCTCGATGACGCGCTCGGGCGCCCCGGCCTCGACCAGGCGGCCGTCATAGAGGACGATCACCTCGTCGCTGACCTGATAGGCGGTGGCGAGGTCATGGGTGATGTAGACCACCGAGATCGCGTGCTCCTGGCGCAGCGCCCGCAGATTGTTCAGGATCGTCATCCGCAGGGAGGCGTCGACCATCGAGACCGGCTCGTCGGCGACGATGAGGCGCGGCTTCAGCGCGAGCGCCCGCGCGATCATCAGGCGCTGGCGCTGTCCGCCCGACAGCTCGTGCGGAAAGCGCCCGAGCACCTCCCGCGGATTCAGGCCGACATCGCGGCAGGCGGCTTCCATCGCTTCTCGCGCCTCGGTCCGGCTCCTGGCCGCGCCCAGATGGAGCAGCGGCATCAGCAGGGCATGATCAACACGGTAGAACGGGTTGAACGAGGCATAGGGGTCCTGGAAGATCGCCTGCACCTCGCGGCGAAAGCGCGCTCGCTCCGGCCCGGAGAGCTGGCCTACATCCCGGCCGCGGTAGCGCAGGCGCCCTTCGCTCGGCGTTTCCAGCCCGAGCATGATGCGCGCGAGCGTCGTCTTGCCCGATCCCGACTGGCCGACGATGGCGATGACGCGCGGCCGATCGGCGTCGATGCGCAGGTCGATCGGGGCCAGCGCCTGCTTGACCCTGCCGCCCAGCAACCCGTCGCCGAAGGTCTTGCCCACGCCCGACAATTCAAGGAACGGCACGCTTGCGCCGGGAGGTCCGTCCTGCGCGGCTGATATGCGCGAGCCCAAGGTCGGCACGCTCTCGATCAGCTCGGCCGAATAGGCGTGCTGCGGGGCTATGAAGAGCCGGCGCGTCGGCGCGTCCTCGACGATCCGGCCATCCTTCATGACGATGATCCGATCCGTGGCCTGGGCCATCAGGCCCATGTCGTGACCGATGATGATCATGCCGCAACCGATGCGCTTCTGCGCCATGTGCAGGGTCTGGATGACCTGCCGTTGCGAGATCACGTCGAGCGCGCTGGTCGGCTCGTCGGCGATTATGATCTTCGGGTCGAGCATCATCGCGATGGCGATGCAGACCCGCTGCTTCATGCCTCCGGAGAGCTGGTGCGGGAAAAGGTCGGCGACGGAGGCGGCAAGGCCGACGCCGGCGAGCGCGTCGTCGACGCGGGCCCTAGCCTCCCGGGCGGAGAGCCTGATGCCGTGATCGGCGAGGCCGTCCAGCATCTGCTCGCGCACTCGCAGCACCGGGCTCAGCGAATTCATCGCGCCTTGTGGGATGTAGGAGATGGTCTTCAGGCGCGCGGCCCGGATCGCCGGCCCCTTCAGCCCGACGAGATCGAGATCGCCGATCCGGGCGGAACCCGCAACGATGCGCCCCGGCGGCTTCAGCATCCGCATCAGCGCCAGCGCCGTCGTGGTCTTGCCCGAACCGGATTCGCCGACGAGGCCGACACGCTCGCCGGCGGCGACGTCGAGCGAGACGTCGCGCACGGCATGGACGATCTGGCGGGTGGTGAAGAAGTCGACCGAGAGGTTGGAGACCTGCAACAGGGTCATGTCAGGCCCTCCGGCGCAGGCGCGGGTTGGCGAGCTCGTCGAGGCCGGCATTGACGAGGTAGAGGCCGACGAACAGGACGACGAGGATAGCGAGCGGCGGCACGATCCACCACCACATGCCGCGCAGGAAGGCCGACAACTCCATGATCCAGAAGATGGTCATGCCGAGCGTCGGCTCGTTCTGCGGGCCGAGCCCCATGGCTTCGAGGCCGACGCCGGCGAGGATCGCCGCGGAGACGGCGGTGACGAAGCTCGAGATCAGGAAAGGCAGCAGGTTCGGCACGATCTCGCCGAAGATGATCCGGAGCGGGCCGAGCCCCGACAGCCGCGCCATCTCGATATAGCCGGCATTGCGGATGACCAGCATCTGGCTGCGAACTTGCCGCGCCGGCCGGCGCCAGGCCAAAGCTGCGATGATCAGGGCCATGCCCAGCGAGGTGAGCTCTGTCTGCACCACCGCGGCGATCATCACGAGAAGCAGGATCGCCGGAACGGTCAGCAACACGTCGACGACCCAGGTGATGGCCTTGTCCCAGCGCCCGCCGACATAACCGGCATAGAGGCCGATGGCGCTGCCGACGGCGACGCCGAGCGCCCCGGCGACGAGGCCGGTGCGGACGGTCAGCCAGGTGCCGAGGATCATCACCGAGAGGATGTCGCGCCCCTGCGGATCGCTCCCCAGCGGCACGCCCGGCCCTGGCGGCTGCGCCGGAGGGGCCGAGAGCGGGTTGGCGGCATTGGTGTCGACGATCAGCCGGCCGAGCCCGGTGAACAGGACGAGCGCGAGCAGCAGCAAGCCGCCGACGATCATCGACGGATTGCGGCGGAGATAGCCGAGCGTCTCGCCGAGCCAGGCGGGACCACGCTGCGCCTGCTGCGAGCCGCGGGTTTCAATGCGTGCGGTCGTCATCGTCACCTCCCGACCCGGGCGCGCGGATCGAGCAGCGGATAGAGGAGGTCGACGAGCAGCATCGACAGCGCGACGGTGAGCGTCAGGATGAAGACGATGCCGTAGATCGTCGGGAAGTCGAAGAGCTTGATCGAATCGAGCAGCAGGGAACCGAGGCCCGGATAGGCGAAGACGATCTCGACCAGCACGGCGCCGGTGACGATCTGACCGAAATAGAGGGCGAGCGCGGTCACCTGCGGCAGCAGGGCATTGCGCATGCCGTAGCGATAGAACAGCCGCGACGGCTTCAGCCCTTTCGCTTCGGCGAAGGTCATGTAGTCCTCGCCCTGGACCGTCACCATCATGCCGCGCATGCCGATCGCCCAGGTCCCGATCGAGGCGATCAGGATCGACAGCGCCGGCAGCGTCGCGTGCTGCAGGACCTCGACGGTGAAGTCCCAGGACCATTCGGGCACGGATGTCAGGCCGTAGCCGCCGGAGACCGGGAACCAGCCCAGGCGCGAGGCGAAGATGTAGATCAGCACCAGCCCGAGCAGGTAGAACGGGATCGCCGAGAACACCATGATGATCGGCGAGACCACGCTCAGCAGTTTCGAATTGCGGTACCAGCCGGCGGCGGCCCCCAGCAGCGTGCCGATCAGGAAGGCGAGCAGCGTGGTGGTGATCATCAGGCCGAGCGTCCATGGCAGGGCCTCGCCGATCAGGTCGGACACGCGCGCCGGGTACTTGGTGATCGACTGGCCGAAATCGAAGCGGGCCATGTCGCCGATATAGCGGAAGTACTGCGTGAGCAGCGGCTGATCGAGACCGAACCGGGCGCCGAAGGCCTGCGACATCTCCTGGATCTTGGTCGGATCGACGCCGGACGTGCCTGCCAGTTGCGTCAGCTTCTCCGCGATCGGGTTCTTCGGGGCGATACGCGGGATGAAGAAGTTGAGCGTGGCGGCCGCCCAGACGACGGCGACCACCATGACGATCCGCCGTCCGATCAGGACGAGCATGTCACTGCACCGGCTTCAGGCGCGGCAGCACATAGCCAAAGCTCCCGGAGGTGTACCAGAAACTCGGCTGCATGTAGGGATTGTCCTTGGTCGGCCATCCCGTCCAGTAGGTCTGGTTCATCGGCACGCGGTGGTACCATTCCGAGATCGGCACCTCGACGGCCTCGCGCATCCAGATATCCATGGCGGCGACGACGAGGTCCTTGATCCCCGGATTGTCGGGAGCGAGCCGGCCGATCTCGTCGACGATCTTGTCATAATCGGCATTGGACCAGCGGGCGGGGAACAGCGTCGGCCGGCCGACCTCGAACGCGTTCTTGGAATGGTACATCTCGAGCGTCGCATAGGGGTCGGCGATCGAGCCGCGATGGCCGAACAGCGTCAGGTCGAAGCGGCCATCGCGCAGGACCGCGCGGCTTTCAGGTGTCGAGCGGAAGGAGGCGTCGACGCCGGCGTTCTTGAGCTGCTGGGCGACGATCGGGCCGACCGCGTTGAGCACGGGGATCGCCTCGATCACCACGCTCAGCAGCTGGCCGTCCTTCTCCCAGATGCCGTTCGCGTTCTTCTTGTATCCGGCCTCGCCCATCAGGGCATCGCCCTTCGCCTTGTCGTAGACGCCGACGCCGTGCTTGGCCGCGACCGGGGCGATGGCGTCGATATAGGGCTTGAGCGCGCCGAAGCCGGGGAAGGGATCGACCTTCGGCTCGGCTGCGCCGGAATAGGCGACATCGATGATCTGCTTGCGGTCGATGTAGTGGCCGATCGCGCGGCGCAGGCGGATATCGGCCCATTTGCCGGATTTATGGTTGAAGTAGAGCGAGGTCGGCCACCAGTCGCGCGCGCCATAGGGCGCGTCCTTGCCCGTCCAGGTGGTGATCTTCGGATTCTGCGTCACGACCTGGCGCACCACTTCGGCGACCTGGATGTCGTTGACGATGTCGGCCTGATTGGTCGAGATCAGCTGCACCATGCGGTCGCGGGTGCCGCCGGGAACGGTGATGATGCGCCGCACCTCCGGCATCGGGGCAAGCTTGGCCTTGGCCGCCCACCAGTCGTCGCGCCGGTCGATGAAGACCTGCGCATCGGTGAAGCGGGAGACGGTCCACGGGCTCGTGGTGACCGGCCAGCCCTTGGCGACGTCGAAGAAGCGGAACGCGGCCGGGTCTCCCGCATCCTTCCAGATGTGCTCGGGCACCCATTGCAGGCCGATGTCGAAATAGTTGATCAGGTATTTGAAGGCGAAGCGCGGATCGGGCTCGCTGAGATCGATGCGGACGGTGTGGTCGTCGATCTTCGCCACCGCCTTCACCGATGTGGCCAGCGCGGCGGCGTTGAGCAGGTCCTTCTTGCCGCGGCCGTTCTCGATCAGCATGTTGAGCGTGAACAGCACGTCGTGGACGCCAAAGGGCTTGCCGTCGCTCCAGGTCACGCCGTCGCGCAGCGTCACGGTCAGCGAGGTGAAGTCGGCATTGTAGGCGTAGCCCGTCGCCAGCCAGGGGATCACCGAATTGTCGGTGACGTTGTAGTAGAACAGCGGCTCGAACATGTTGATGATCGAGACGCGATAGTCCTCGTTGTTGATCGAGAACGGATTGGCGAGCCCGACATTGCGGAAGACCGGCGCCTCGACCTGCGCGGCGACGATCAGCGTCCGGTTGCGCGGCACGTTCTGGGCCGATGCCACGGCCGAAGTCAGGGCGAATGCTGCGCCGATCATGAGGCTCGGGAGCAGCCTGCGGCTAGCCATGGGTCGTCTCCTCTCTGTTGCCTTGCGGGCCCGGTTCTTCAGCCGGCTTGCCGTGCGTTTGCGGTCTCGGTGTTGATCAGGTCGTTCATGTTACGGGCGATATGGCTGCCGCCGGTGACGTGGATCGTCGTGCCGGTGACGAAGGACGCGGCGTCGGAAGCAAGGAACAGCGCGGCGCCGACGACGTTCTCCGGCTGGCCGGCCCGACCCATCGGATTGGCGTTGCGCGCCAGCCGGTTCCAGACAGCCATGTCGGCGCGCCGGAAGGCGTTGCGGTCGGTCTGGATCAACCCCGGCGCGATATTGTTGGCGGTGATGCCATGGGGCGCATTCTCGACCGCCAGGTTGCGGACGAGGTTCTCCAGCGCGCTCTTGGTCATCGAGTAGACCGGCATCTCCTGGGACGGCACCTGCTCCTGGACGCTGCCGATCGAGATAATCCGGCCGTAGCCGTTGCGGCGCATCCGCGGGACGACAGCCTGCAGGGTCGCGATATTGGCGGCGATGTTCATCCTGAGCTGCCGGTCGATGTCGTCCATGCTCATGTCGAGGATCGGCCGGTGCACCTGGATCGAGGCGCTCAGCACCAGGATATCGACCTGCCCGAGCCGGTCGAGCGCGGCCTCTGCCGCCGAGCGCGCCGCGGCGGGATCGGACATGTCGGCTGGGATCGCGCACCCTTCCGCTCCGAGCTCTGCGAGAAGCTGCTCGGCCGCCTGCGCCTTGCCTGCAGCCGCATCGGCCTCCGGCGAGAAGTTGAAGGCGACCCGCGCGCCATTGCGCGCCAGCGCAGTCGCGATCGCCGCCGCGATGCCGCGGCTGCCGCCGGTGACATAGGCGCTACGCCCGCTCAGATCGACCTGGATCGCGTCCTGCGCCATGCTAGGCATCCGCTCCCGCACCGGCGACACCGGCGAATGTTGCAATCCCGCTGCCGGTCTTGGCCGCGTCGAAGCTGAGCTTCGGTGCAAGGCTGGTTCCCGGCCCGTCCGGGACCGGGCGATGCCCGTCGATCAGGGCTGGGCGGCCGCCAGCGATCTCGTCGAACAGCTCGCTCTCGCCGACTTGGCCCTCGAGGATCGCGAAGGAGGGCAGCGCCGCTGCGACCTGCACGGAGATCGCGTCCAGCACCGGCCCGGTGGGATTGTGGATGCTGGCCTCCATCCCGGCGGCGACGGCGCATTGCAGCATGACCATGCCGTTGCGGATACCGGTGACGCGCAGATCCGGCAGGACGACATCCATGCCACCGGCTGCCGCGATGTCATGGATGTCAGCGACGGTCTCGGCCCGCTCGCCGCCGGCGATGCGTACGCCGATGCCGTTGGCGGCGGACCGGACTGAGCGGAAGTCATCGGCGGAAAAGGCGCGGTCATCGAGCGCGTCCTCCAGCCAGAACAGGTTGGCGCTGCCCGTGAGGCGCAGCACCTCGATCGCATCCAGCCGCGACAGGCGCCAATGGCAGTCGACCATCAGGCGGCGCTCCTGGCCGATCGCGTCGCGCACCGCGAGGATGCGCTCGACCCCCGCCGCGAGCGCGCGCTGGCGCTGCGCCAGATCGCCCTGCCAGTTCAGGCCGTCGAACGGCGCGATCTTGATGCCGTCATAGCCGTGGGTCTCGACGACCGAGCGCGCCCGCTCGGCAAAACCGGCCGGCGAGCGGTCGGAAATCCCGCGATTGATATTGGCGTAGGCGGCGAGCCGGTCGCGGTACGGGCCGCCGAGATAATGCGCGACCGAGAGGCCGGCGCGTCGGGCGAAGAGGTCGACCAGCGCCTGCTCCAGCGCATGCGTCACCGCGCGCCGAGCCGAGGACGCCTGCGCCATCGCCAGGGCCTGCAGGGCGCCGCCGGGCAAGGGCAAAGGGCGCTGCTGCAGCAGCGCGCGGGCCTTGGCAACCTCGGCGGCGACTGCCTCCTCCGCGCCAAAGAGCGTGGCTTCTCCGAAGCCCTCGGCGCCGTCCTGCGTCCGGACACGCAGGAACAGCCAGGTCGTCTTCGCAGAGACGTGGACGACCGCAAGATCGATGCCTGCCAGGACCGGGGAGTTTGATGCCATGGGCATTCCGCCTCTTCAATCTCTCACATTGTGATAGATTGCTGATGTTGATGGCCTACGCAAGTTAAATTATGAGAGGTGCATGGCCAAGATCACCGCAGACCTCGCCGACACGCCCGGCGCCCAGGCCCTGACCAAGGGGCTCGACGTCCTGCTGGCCATAGGCGCGGCGGACGGGCCGGTCCGGTTCGGGGATATCGCCGAGGCCGTGAAGATGCCGGCGGCCTCGCTGCATCGCCTGCTCGCGGCGCTCGTCAGCCGCAATCTCATCCGCTACGACCGCCGCCGCCGGCGCTACGAGATCGGCGTGCGCATCCTCGAACTGTCGCGCCGCAGCCTCGACGGCAGCGAGATCATTCGTGCCGCCAAGCCGGAGATGGCGCGGCTGTCGCGCAGCATCGGCCTGACCATCCTGCTGATGATCCGGGACGGGGCCGATGTCTTCGTGCTCGATTTCGACGATCCCGATCCGAGCTATGGCCGTCTCGTCCGGCTCTGGCGCCGGAGCCCGGTGATGGAGACCGCCGCGGGCCGGGCGCTCCTCGCCGCGATGCCGCGCGAGAACGCCCTGGAGCTGATCGCCGAGATCGATCCGGCAGCGGCCGGCGATGCCCGCCTGCTGTCCGAGCTCGATATGGGCAAGGCCCTCGGCTATATCGTCTGCCGCCCGGAAGTCGCGAGCGGGCGCGTCACCGTCGCCGCTGCGATCAAGGACAGCGAGCGGATGCCTCTGGCGGCGCTCGTGGTCATGGTCGATACGCCCATGGCGGGCGTCGAGGAACTGCATGATCTCGGGCGGATGCTGGTCGAGGCGACCCGCCGGGCCTCCAGCCAGATCGGCGTCGACCTTTCCGCCCCCTATGTCATGCGCCAACCGGCGCAGCCTGCCGCCAGCTCCGTCACCGCCCTGCCGACCGGCCGGGATTTCGTCGGCGAGAGCCCGATCTGGGACGATCGGCGCAAGAAGCTGTTCTGGGTCGACGTGCTGGCACCGGCCCTGCGCTGGTTCGATCCGGCCGACCAGCAATCCGGGCGCATCGCCCTGCCGGCGATCACGGCCGGGCTGGCGCTGGACCGGCAAGGCCAGCTCATCGGCTGCGGACAGGGCGGCTTCAGCCTGATCGATCCCGACAGCGGCCGGGTCTCGGCACTGTTCAACCCGGAGACCGACCGGCCCGACAACCGTTTCAATACGGCGGGCGTCGACCCGCGCGGACGCATCTGGGCCGGCACGATGGCGCTGGACCAGACGCCAAGGCGGGGCCGGCTCTATTCGATCGACCACAGCCTGCTGTCGCGTCGGCAACCCGCCCCCGCGGGGGCGTTGCGCAATCCAACTTTCTCGCTCGACGGCTCCCGCATGTATGTCGCCGATGCCGACCAGGCCGGCGTCCAGGTGTATGATTTCGATGTCGAGGCCGGACTGTGCAGCAATCCGCGCCTACTGATCGAGGCCGAGCCCGGCTCCGGCCGGCCGAACGGCATGACCATCGATTCGGAAGGGCATCTCTGGATCGCCTGGGTCGGCGGCTGGAGCGTGCGCCGCTACGATCCGGACGGACGCCTCGTCGAAGAGGTCTCGCTACCGGTGCCGATGCCTACCGGCTGCGCCTTCGGCGGCGCCGGCAGCCACACGCTCTATGTCACCAACACCTATATCCGCATGCCGCCCGGCCTGACTGCCGAGGCTCCGGCTGCGGGGCAATTGCTCTCCATCGAAACCCGCGCGACGGGGAACGCCGTGCCGCGCTGCTGGTAGAGGCCTCACATGCTGACGATCGCGGTCGACGACATCCTGCCGGTGCACATGGCCGATGCCCTGACCGGCGAAGCGCCGTTCTGGGACGCGGCGCGCGGCACACTCTGGTGGATCGACATCCAGGGCCAGCGGCTGCTCGGCTTCGAGCCGGCGAGCGGCCGCACGTCGATGCATCGCCTGCCGCTCATGCCAGGATTCGTGGTGACCTTCGGCCGCCACGGCCTGGTGCTCGGCCTGGAGGACGGAATCTATGCCTTCGATCCCGCCACAGGTGTCGGCGACCGATTGTTCGCGGTCGAGGAAGACCTGCCCGGCAACCGGCTCAACGACGGCAAGACCGACCCGGCCGGGCGGCTCTGGTTCGGCAGCATGGATAAGACCGGCAATGGCGCGCCGGTCGGAGCGCTCTATTCGCTGACCGCGGAGGGTTCGCTGCAACGGCACCGGAGCGAGATCCGGATCCCGAACGCGATCGCATTCTCGCCCTGCGGCAAGACATTCTACTTTTCCGACAGCCGCAGCCAGGTGGTCGAGGCCTTCGACTATGACGTGACCAGCGGCAGCTTCTCCAATGGCCGGCCTTTCGCGATATTTGCGGGAGACGAGCACCCGGACGGAGCCTGCACCGACCCCGATGGCGGCGTCTGGATCGCGGTGGTGAACGGCTCGCGAGTCGAGCGGCGGCGGCCGGACGGAACGCTCGATGCCGTGGTCAAGCTGCCGGTCTCGCGCCCGACCATGCCCATGCTGGGCGGGCGCGATCGGCGGACCCTGTTCATCACCTCCCAGCGGCGCTTTCTCAGCACCGAAAAGCTGAAGCACGACATGCTGGCCGGGCAGCTTCTGGCGGCGAGACTGCCCTTCAACAGTCACGGTACCGGGGCGACAACTGGCTCCCAGGCGGCGCGGCTGCAGGGCTGAGGCCCGCGCGAGGTTAAAGGCGGCGTTACGGATCTCGGCCATGGAGGTTCCAGGTGGCTGGCCGACGAGTGGGAGGGCGACCTCTCGCGTAGGTGATCGTACTGGCGACAGGCGCACGTTTCAGCCAGATCGCGCGCTTAAGCGTGTCGGACGTGCGGCCGGCGCAGAAGCGGTTGATGGTGCCCAGCTCTCGAAAAGGCCGCAGGACGAAGCGCATCAGTAGGATTGCGTCCGCGTCGGCAACGATGTCCTGGCAGCCCTTCGACCGGTGACAGCCGGGCGGAAGAGTACAGACATCTTATCGTGCGAGTCTCGGCGCCGGCTTGCCAATGCGTCTTGTCGCAGCGCTGCATGACACCGGCTCGGCGATGATCTCGCGCCACTACTCGGCATATATCGTCGACGCGATGGATGAGTTGGCGGCAAAGGCGGTCATGTCTTTGACCAGTGTCGAGGTTGTACCAATCGGTGCGGCCAGTGGTGCCCCAAGATGAAGACTGACCGCAGGGCCGACCGCACTCACCTAGTCGCAGCGATGCCTCCCGCCGGAATCGCAGCAACGAAGAGCAAAATCGCAATGATAGAGTGGCAAGAAAGTTCACCGCCGAAATGTCGTGTCCAGCAGATTTCGTGACACTGTCTGGGAGATCCGATATCCGTTCACTGGCCCCCTTGCACCACGAGCAGACATTGGCGCATTGCTCGGGAGCGGACGTTCGCCTTTTAAGCTTGGCGCTGCTCCTGCCGTGCGGTTAGTGACGAAGGCGAAATGCCATCAGCACAGCCGCGACCGCTCGCGAAATTGGCGCGGCGTGATGCCCGTCATCCGGCGGAAGGCGCGGCTGAAATGCGCCGGATCGGTGTAGCCGGACGAAAAGGCGACGTCGATGATCCTGCAATCGGTGTCCTGCAGCAGCCGGCTCGCATGCTCGTATCTGACGGTGTCGAGGATGTCCGAGTAGGACAGGCCGATGAGCGCGAGCCTGCGCTGCAGCGTCCGCGTGCTGACGCCCGCGATCTCGGCGACGTCGGCAAGCGCCGTGGTTCCCTCGTCGAGGTAAGCCGGCAGCATCAGCTTGAGCAGTTCGACGATGTCGTAGGCGGAAGGGCAGTCCTCTTGGTTTCGCGTCGGCGCAAACGAGACGGTCGAACGGTTGGGAAGGCTGAGCATCGCGATCGGCAGGCTGATCCAGGCGGCATGCTGGCCCGACAGGAACTGCACATTCGGCCAGAAGGATCGCGTCGCCGGGCTTGGCGCATAAGACGATTCGAAGGCCATCGCCGTCGGCATCCAGCCAGGCCCTGCGAATTGCCTGACGATGTAAACCGAGAAGATATTCTGGATCCATTGCGCGTATTTCAGATGCAGGAGCCCTGTTCCGGCGAGCCTGCTGCAGACCCGAACATGATCCGCGCCATGCTCGATCCACATGCTCAGAATGGTGTCTTCCCGTGACGCCTCATGGCAGGCGTGCCGAAGCGCGACGAGCAGCGTCGGTGAATGCGCGATCAGGGCTCGTGTCTTTTCCCGCATATGGGAGAAATGCAGGCGCTGGGCGGCGAGAAACCCGAAATCTTCGATGCCCTGGGTTCTCTGGGCGGTCTCGACGAAACGCAGCGCCGGCAGGAGCGGCAAATAGAGCTCGCTCTTTTCGGCCAGGGACGATGGCAGCCGGGACCGCTCCAGCAGCGTCTCCGTCGGCGCGCCGATATCGTCGAGGATGCTGACGAAGGGCAGCAGGAACTGGCCGCGCGTCAAGGGGATATCAGCCATCGGACCTCGCCGCGGTCACCGCGTTGACGCTTTTCACAAGGCCGAATCCCGGGGGGCGACCGGCGTGTCCGAAGAATAGCCGGTCGCGATTGGCGCGAAATGGCAAGACGGGCAGGCTGCCCATGCACGAAATGCTCGCAACGCCGTTCGCCGGCCGATCGGGCCGCGATCGCGTGCTTCAGCGCCCCGAAGCCCGCCGCCGAGGTGGCGGCTCTGTCCAGACAGGGATCGCGTTGTCCGGTCGGCTCACGCGTGTGCTGGCGTCCTTGATGCAGGTTGATGGGAAGGCTGGCTATGCAGCGAGAGGCGGCTCGGACGGATATGTCATCGGAGCGTGCGCGCGATGACATGATCTTCGTGCGCGCCGGGACCTTCTGGATGGGCTCGGATCATCACTACCCCGAAGAGAAGCCAGCTCATCGCGTCAGCGTCGACAGCTTCTACATCGACGAGACTCCCGTCACCAACGCACAGTTTGCCGAGTTCGTGGCGGCGACCGGGCATCGCACATTTGCCGAGTTCGCGCCCGATCCCCAGGACTATCCCGGCATCTTGCCGGAGATGCTGTATGCGGGGTCGCTCGTCTTCCAGGAGCCGACCGGGCGCGTCGATCTGCACGACTGGTCGCAATGGTGGACCTTCCTGAAGGGCGCCAGCTGGCGCCAGCCCTATGGGCCGCGGAGCAGCATTGCGGGGCTGGACGATCATCCCGTCGTCCATGTCAGCCACCACGACGCCTCGGCCTATACGCGATGGAAGGGCAAGGATCTCCCCACGGAAGCCGAGTGGGAATTCGCCGCCAAAGGGGGCCTCGAACAGGCCGAATATGCCTGGGGCTCGGAACTGACCCCCGACGGCCGGCATATGGCCAATACCTGGCAAGGGTCGTTTCCGACCGTCAATAACAAGCTCGACGGATATGCCCGCACGTCGCCCGTCAGGGCCTTTCCGCCCAACGGATACGGTCTCTACGACATGATCGGGAACGCCTGGGAATGGACCTCCGACTGGTTCGCCCCGAAGCACGAAGCCGACGCGACGAAAGCCTGCTGCATACCCAGGGACCCTCGCGGAGGGCTGGAGTCCGCCAGCTACGACCCGTGCCTCCCCAACATGAAAATCCCGCGAAAGGTTCTGAAGGGCGGATCGCATCTGTGCGCTCCGAACTACTGCCACCGCTATCGACCTGCAGCCCGACATGCCGAGGCGATCGATACGTCGACGAGCCATGTCGGATTCAGATGCGTTGTCCGGAACGGAGAATCGAATGAAACGGCTTCCTAGTCACCCATTCAGAGCGCGCTGGTTGGGCGTCAGCACGACGCTGCTGATGTTGGCATCGCCCGTGGTGGCCCAGGAATCGCTGCCGTTTCCGCCAACACCCTCGGGGAGCAAGGCCGGGCCGACGATCGCGGAGTCGACCTACAGCCCCCTGCCGGCAAAGTCGCATCTCCCGGCCAACGCGCCGAACATCGTCGTGATCATGCTCGACGATGTCGGCCCGGCCCTTCCGAGCACCTTCGGCGGCGTGATCGACACACGCACCCTGAGCCGCGTCGCCGGCGACGGGATCACCTATAACCGCTTCCACAATGCCGCGATGTGCTCCCCCACCCGGGCGGCACTGCTGACCGGGCGCAATCACCATCGCGTCGGCTATGGCCAGATCGCCGAACTGGCGAACGACTGGGACGGCTATTCCGGCCGGATCCCGCGCACATCGGCGACCGCTGCGAAGGTCCTCGGCTACTACGGCTATGCGACGAGCGCCTTCGGCAAATGGCACAACACGCCGGCCAACGAGACCACGGCCGTCGGCCCCTATACGAACTGGCCGGCGGGCCAGGGGATCGGCTTCGACTACTTCTACGGCTTCCTTGCCGGAGAATCCTCGCAATGGGAGCCTGCGGTCGTCGAGAACACGGTCCGGTTGAATCCGTCCGAGGGCAAGAAGGACTATCACTTCACCGAGGACATGACCGACAAGGCCGTCTCCTGGATGAAGCAGGTCCGCGCGCTGACGCCGGATCGGCCCTTCTTCATGTATTGGGCCCCCGGCGCCTCCCATGGTCCGCATCACATCTTCAAGGACTGGGCGGACAAATATAAGGGCAAGTTCGACGAAGGCTGGGACGTCATGCGCGAACGCGTCTGCGCCCGCCAGAAAGAACTAGGCTGGATCCCGAAGGATACCGAGCTGACGCCCCGGCCAAAGACGCTCGCCGCATGGGCGGAGATTCCCGAGGACGAAAAGCCGTTCCAGCGTCGGCTCATGGAGGTGTTCGCCGGATACACCGAACATGCCGATGCGCAGGCCGGCCGCTTGATCGATGCCCTGGACGAGCTCGGGATCCGCGACAACACGCTCGTCTTCTACATCTGGGGTGACAACGGCTCGAGCGCGGAAGGCCAGAACGGCACGATCAGCGAACTGCTGGCACAGAATGGCATTCCTTCCGAGATCAAGGATCACATTCGCACCATGAACGAGCTCGGCGGCCTGGACGTGCTCGGGTCGCCCAAGGTGGACAACATGTATCATGCCGGCTGGGCCTGGGCCGGCTCGACGCCCCACCGGTCGACCAAGCTGATCGCCGCGCATTTCGGCGGAACGCGCACGCCGCTCGCGGTGTCCTGGCCGGGCAGGATCAAGGCGGACAAGACGCCGCGTCCGCAGTTCCATCACGTCAACGATATCGTGCCGACGATCTACGACATCCTGCGCATCGCGCCGCCGAAGCTCGTCGACGGCATCAGCCAGGATCAGCTCGACGGCACCAGCATGACCTATTCCTTCGCCTCCCCGACGGAGCCGGACCGCAAGAATGAGCAGTATTTCGAGGTCATGGGCAGCCGCTCCTACTACAAGGACGGGTGGATCGCTTCGGCCTTCGGACCCAGAGTGCCCTGGCAGACGGGCGTCGATCCCTCGATCATGATATGGTCGCCGAAGAACGATGTATGGGAACTCCATGATCTCAAGAAGGATTTCTCGCAGGCGAAGGACGTCGCCGCCGCTCATCCCGGCAAGCTCGCGGAGCTGAAGAAGGCGTTCGAGGTGAGCGCGAAAGACAACAAGGTCGATCCCGTGGGCGGCGGGCTATGGTCCGCGATCTTCCATCCGGAGGACGCACCGTCCAATCCCGCCAAGTCGTTCAGCTTCACGCAGGAGGTCGTCGGCGTCCCCGAGTTCACCGCGCCGCGGCTCGGATCGCGCAGCAACCTCGTCACCATCGATGCGGATTTGAAGCCAGACTCGAAGGGTGTGCTCTACGCGATCGGCGCCATCTCGGGCGGTATCGCCCTGTGGGTCGAGAACGGAAAGCTCAATTACGAGTACAATCTGTTCGAGATCGAACGGACGCAGCTGCAGACGTCCGTCCCGCTCCCGACCGGAAAGGTCAAGATCGAGGTCGAAACACGCAAGATCGACGGCGTCCGCCCCGCACCGCTCGACATCGTCATCCGCGTCGACGGCAGGGAGGTCAGCAAGGGGCGTGTCCCACGCTCGGCAGCCCTGACCTTCACCGCCAATGACGCCTTCGACGTCGGCCGGGACAGCTATTCCCCGGTCTCGCTCGCGTATGTCGACCGCAAGCCCTTCGCCTTCAATGGCAAGATCCGGCATCTGCAGGTCGACTATCTGGACTGAGCGCCGACCTGCTGGAGGCGGCCGGCTGATTGTCGCCGCCTCCTTTCAAATTCCGACAGCGCGGAACACCACTCTTCAGAGCTGGAGAAGGCCATTCCGGCCGAAGCCGCGGCTGAATCACGAAGGGAAATTCGATGACAAGACGACTTGCCTTTGCCCTTGCCTTTGCGCTTTCGACGCCGCTGGTCCCGGCTCAGGCCCAGACGGAATTGAGCGCCTACGCCGACAAGAATGGCTACATCAATGTCCAGAAACTGACCTGCGGGCAACTTGCCGGGACGTTCCAGGAAGATGCGAACTTCCTCGGGGTCTGGTACAGCGGCTGGTATAACGGCCTCGGGAAGAAATCTTCCGTCAATTTGCCCAGAGTCAAAGAAGGGATCCATGAGCTGATCGTCTACTGCAAGGCTAATCAAGGATCGACGATCATCAAAGCCATCGATGTACTTCTGAAGGCCGAAAAAAACCGCCGGGCCGAATGACGCGACGGCCCCTGCCTGGCAGCGGAAACTGTTCAAGAAGATCGGGCAGGAGATCGCCGCGGACCCGGAGCTGAACGCCGACCTCATCGAGCCGTTCAAGAGTCAGGGTATTGGTGCCCTCGAGGAAGGGACATTGGTGATCCGCGGCAAGTACAAGGCCAGGGCCGGACATCAATTCCAGATCCGCAAGGCGATTCTGTCGAAGGTACGGACCACGCTTCAGGAGAATGGCATCAAGCTGGTGCCGAGACCGCTTCATATGCCGCAGATGGGCGGATGACCGCTCACCATCTGGCATCGACCGGGCATCCTGAGGCCCGATCCGGCGCGTGGCCTGCCCGCGAAAAATGGCCTCCTGCGACAGGATTTCGAACCTCTGCACGGGGCCGCCATGGCGCAGAAGGAGCGCAAGTCCGACGAGATCGTCGCGAAGCTGCGGTAGGTCGATGTGCTGTTGTCGTAGGGGCGTCGTGTGGCCGAGGCGACCCGCATCCGAGACCAATTATACTGCATCTGGCACGCGTCTGATGCGCCAGGAGCCGACGTCGCCTCGACGAGCGAAAGCAGACGTTGATTGTCGTCGCAATGCCTTTCACGTCCTCGACAACGTATGTCGGCACTCCGGCCTCCCTGTCAGTAGGAGCCACCGCGCACTGTCGCTGCCTGCAGTGCGCGGTCGTCCTTCGGCAGCGCCCTCAGCGAATCCACGATGATCTTCAGGGCGGCATCCACGTCCTCCGCCGTAATGTCGAGATAGAAGACCACGCGCACGGCATCCGCGCCCGACGGCAGCATCCACAATCCGCGGCGATGGGCCTCGTCGACGAAGCGCCCGGCGGATACGCCGATCAGCCGATAGCGCACGATGTTGGTTTCGACCGTCGCCGGATCGATCTCGATGCCTTCGAGTTGCGCCAATTGCCGGGCGAAGCGGTTCGCCAGAGCATGGGTTTCGCCGAGCCGCGAACGATGGTTCTTGACGGCGTGCAGTGCGCCGGCGGCGATGATGCCCGCTTGTCGGAAGCCGCCGCCGAACTGCTGCTTGAAGCGGCGGGCCTTGGAGATGAAATCCCTCGTTCCGACGAGGCAGGAGCCGACCGGGGCGCCGAGCGCCTTCGAGAGGCAGACGCTGACGGTGTCGAATGGCGCGGCGTAATCGGCTTCGGAGATGCCCGTCGCCGCGGTTGCGTGCCAGAGGCGGGCGCCGTCGAGATGGAGGGCCAGGTTATGGCGACGGCCGGCGGCCGCCACGGACTTGATCGCCTCCAGCGGCCAGATCGAGCCGCCGCCGATGTTGTGGGTATTCTCCAAGCAGATCAGACGAGCCGGGGCAGCGACGGTCGTTGGGAAGAAGGGATGCGGGACACCCAACGCGGCATCGACATCCGCTGCGGTGAAGATGCCGCGCACCCCCGGCAGGAGGCGGGGCAGCACGCCCGAATGCGCGGACACACCGCCGCCCTCCAGGATATAGACATGGGCATTTTGGTCGAAGAGCACGGAATCGCCGGGCTGCGTATGGGTTCGGACCGCGACCTGGTTGGTCATGGTGCCGGTCGGCATGTAGACCGCATCCTCTTTGCCTAGGAGTTCGGCCACATGCCGCTCCAACGCCTTGACGGTAGGGTCGTCGCCATAGACGTCGTCGCCAACTTCGGCATGAGCCATGGCCTGACGCATCTCCGGCGTCGGGCGGCTGCAGGTATCGCTACGCAGATCGATCATGGTGTGCTCCGATTTCTCGGCACCATGACGAGCGCGCAACCACCCGTATTGAACGCTATTGCAGGCCAGAGGCTATCCGCGCGCGAGCGCGCCGGGTGTGAAGCCCAGCGTCTGCCGGAATATCCGCGTCATATGGGCCTGGTCCGCGAAGCCGACCGAGGCGGCTGCGACCGCGAGGCTTTCACCACCCAGGATCAGTTGCCGGGCGCGCCGAACCCGGATGTGCCGAAGGAAGCCGTGCGGCGGTATGCCATACGTTGCCTTGAACTGTCTCAATGCCTGGAACCGAGACAAGCCGACGATGTCGGCGAGACGGGCAAGCGCGATCGGCCTGCGGAATTCGGCTTCCAGCAGATCGCGCATGCGGACAGCCGATCCCTGGTCCGTGCGGCTTTCCGGTTCGGAACGCCTCCCGGCATGGCGTTCGAACGCGTGCCTGACGATCAGCAGGTAGAGGCTATCGAGTTCCAGCGGATCCGTGTCGGGCCGGGAGCTCAGGCCGTGCAGGCGTGATAGCGCCTTTGCGAGTGCGGCGTCCGCAGCGCGAGGCGTGTGAAAGCTGGGCATCCCATCGTCGCCGAAGATGTCTGCGACGATGGGCCTGACGGTTTCGATGGACGGATAGAGCATCCGATAGCGCCAGCCGTCTTCCGCGCCCGACCATCCGGTGTGAACGACGCCGGGTGCGATCAATGCGACCGTGCCGGCGGTAAAGTCGAGGCGGCGACCATTATCGTATGCGAACGCCTGACAGCCGCTCTCGATCACACCGATGGCGAATTCGTCATGGAAGTGCCGGTCGAAGCGCTGCCGGCGATAGTCTGCGGCGAGGAAGAGGGTGTTCCCCAAAGCAGAGCTGCGCCAAATCTTCGCTCGATCTTCCAAGATGCCGCTTCCCGTCCTCTCCGCCGTTTGAGGGCGTTCCGATAGAGGCAGAGCACCGAGTCAAAATATGTCGACTATGGGAGCATCCGCAACGGCGGCCTCTTCCCAACCTGGTCGGAAACAGCTGCTGGATGTCTTGGGCAGCGTCGCGCCAGGAGGGACATTGATTCGACACCGCCAAGCGGACATTGACAGATCAGTCTGTGGAATTGGTGCTCGTCGAGATCGCAGCGACGCGGTTCCCCTGTTCAGGCATTAGCTACCCCCAAGGAACAGAACGACGTCACCAAGAACGGGCGCGCGCCAGCTCATGGCTCGTGCGAGCGAAGCTGCCGTTCCGGCATGTCCGAGGCTGGGATAGATCTTGAGCGTCACCGAGCGCGCACCGGCACGGCGTAGCGCGGCTGCGAGCCGCTCGCTGTTGCGGGGCAGGACAGTCGTGTCGTCGGCGCCGGTCGCGAGCAGGATCGGCGGCGCGTCCTTGCGGGCGAAATGGATCGGCTGCGTCCGCTCCAGATTGCTGGCGTTCCCGAAGGCCGCTTTGGTCACGTCGATATCCAGCGGCAGGAAATCATAGGGACCGGAGAGGCCCACCGTTGAGCGGATGACATTCGACGGCAGTCCAACCCGCGCGAGATAACTCCTGTCGAGCGTCAGCATCATCGCGTTGTAGGCCCCCGCTGAGTGCCCCATGAGGTGAATGCGGCGCGGGTCGCCGCCGTAGCGCGCAATGTTGTCACGGACGAAGCGCAGGGCAGCGGCGCCATCCTCGATGAAGACGGGGAAACGGACTTCCGGCACGAGCCGGTAGTCGGCGATCACGGCGACGAAGCCACGACTGGCCAAGGCGTCGCCGACGAAAGCATAGCTCTCCTTGGCGCCATTGGCCCATGAGCCGCCATAGATGAAGAAGACGACCGGCCTTCCCGTGCCGCCGCCGGGCGGAACATAGATGTCCATCGTTTGGCGCGGATGCCGGCCATAGGCGACGTCGCGGGCGCCTTCGCTCAGCGCGCCCGGCCTTAGCGCGGCGCACCCGGCCAGAGCCATGCTGGAAAGCGACGCCACGGCAGCGCGCCTGGAAATCAAGATCGTCATAGGCGCCTTCGCGTTACCTGCCTTTGTGAATGTACGTCGGACAGGGCGCGCTGGATCGCCCGGCTGTGCCAGCTGCATAGCAAAGTAATCCGGATGCGCGCGCAGTACGTATCTGCAAGTCCAAACCCCGGAGGTCGTCATGCGTTTCGTCGCCGGCTATGCCGCCTTTCTCATCGCCTTCGGCATCTGCGATGCGATCTGGCTGAGCACGATGACGGCCAGGCTCTATCGTCCGGCGCTCGGCGACTTGATCGTCGAGCCGGTGCGTTATGTGCCGGCGGCTCTGTTCTATTTCGGCTTTCCGCTCGGCGTGCTGCATTTCGCGGTGATGCCGGCGTTGCGTGAAGGCAATGCCGGCGCTGCGCTCATCAATGGAGCTCTGGTCGGCCTGCTTGCCTATGCCACCTACGATCTGACGAACTACGCCACGCTCCGGCCGTGGACGCTGACGATCACGCTCGCCGACATCGTCTACGGCACGGTGGTCGTCGGCTTCTGCAGCTGGGTGGCGTACGAAGTCGTGCGGCGGGCGATCGGCGGGAGCTGGCTCTGATCGCCACCCGCAGCGCGCTTGTCCTTAGACGGCCCTCAGCCGGTAATGGCTGATGCCCCAGGCTTCGCCTCCCGAGTGCCCGAACAGCCCGCTCGTCGCCAGGAAGAACAGGCGCCAGCGCCGGCGCCATAAAGGCGCATCTTCGCCATAGGTCTCGCGCAGGATCGGTTCGATCGCCGGCAGGTTGCGGTCGAAATTCGCCAGCCAATCCTCGGCGGTGCGCCGATAATGCTCTCCGCTCCAGCGCCATTCTTGCTCGACGGCGAAGAGGTCGGAGAATTGGTGCGCCAGCGCCGCGCTCGGCATGATCCCGCCGGTGAAGAAGTGCTGGGCAATCCAGTCGGCGCGCTCGCCGACATCGAAGCGGTAACAACCTCGCACATGCGCGAAGACATGGATGAACAGGCGCCCGTCCGGCTTCAGCCAGCCATGCACGCGTCCAAGCAGCGCGCGCCAGTTCGCCATGTGCTCGAACATCTCGACCGAAACGACGCGATCGAAGCGCTCCTCGATGGCGAAGTCGTTCATGTCCGCGGTGATGATACGCAGATTGCCGAAGCCGCGCTCGCGCGCCTGCTGCTCGATGAAGGCGCGTTGCGAGGCAGAGTTCGAAACCGAGACGATCCGTGCTTGCGGGTAGGTTTCCGCCATCCACAGCGAGAGCGAGCCCCAGCCACAGCCGAGCTCGAGGATCTCCTGTCCGTCGGCGAGGCCGGCATGCTCGGCGGTCAGCGCCAGCGCTGCCGCCTCGGCCGTTGCGAGACTGTCGGCAGGATCGTCGTAGTAGCAGCATGAGTATTTCCGCCTTGGCCCCAGGACCTGCTCGAAAAACGCCGCCGGCACCTCGTAATGCTGGGCATTGGCGACGTCTGCGTGCAGCGCGATCGGGCGCTCCGCCATCTCCCGTGCGAAGCCGGCCGCATTGCCTGGCTTGGTCGCGAGCGCGCGATCCGTTCGTCCCACCAGCGATGCGATGACCATGCGGCTGATCGTATCGGGTACAGGCAAGGCTTCGCCCCAGCTCGAAAGCCTCTGCATGATCGTCATGGCCTGGCTCCTTGTGGCGGCAGCGGGATGAAGGCGCTGGTCCGGCTCTGATAGTCGCGATAGGCCGCTCCGTGCTTGGCGAGCATGTGCTCCTCCAGCGGCGGAATGCCGGAGACGCGGACAAGCAGCAGGGTGATCGCGGCGGGCGCGAGCCAGGAGAGCCAGCCGATCGGGTAGGCCATCGCGGAGGCGAGCACCGCATAAGCGCACCAGAGCACGGCTTCGAAGAAGTAGTTGGGATGGCGCGAAAAGGCCCACAGACCCGTATCGCAGATGCCTCCCAGCCCCGATTGCGCGAAGCCGCGCAGCTGCCGATCGGCGATCGCCCCTCCGACGATACCGACGAGGAAGATCGCCAGGCCGAGCGCATCCTGCGCCTGGCCGAGCCGCGCGGGGTTATGGGCGGCCAGGATGATACCAATCGCAAGGGGGATGCTCGCGAGCGCCTGAAATTGCAGCAGGCGGGCCATTCTCGCGGAAGCGTCTGGCCCCCAGTCGCGCTTCATGCGGGCATAGCGCGGGTCGTCGGAGATTCCCTTGGTTCGCCCGGCGATATGCAGGCCGAGACGCAGAGCCCATGCCGCGGCGAGCGCAGCGACGAAGAGACGACGTGCGAATGGCCCTTCGCCGAATGGCAGGAGCGCCCCCGCGGCGCCGATCACGCCAAGCCCAAAGGTCCAGACGACATCGATCCATCCGGAATTGCCGGTGCGGCGTTCGATCTTGGTCGCCAGCAGCATGGTCGCCGACATTGCAACGCCGACGAAGAGCAACGCTGCCGCGAAGGAGGCCAAGGTCACAGCCGCACCAGTGGTTGCAGCAGCCTGCCGAGCCAGCCCTGGAACAGGACGTTACCGGTCATGGCGACCAGGCAAGTGCAACCCTCGATGGGGTCGACACGGGGAGTGTGGTCGTGCTCCGCGTCAGCCTCGTCAAAATCGCCGGCGGCAAAGCGGCCATATTCGTGCTCGTAGGCGCCGGCGAGGATCGTCGTCCACTCGAAGCCAGTGTGCTTGTGATGCGGCAGCGCGATCCCCGGACCGGCCCGCAGCATGAAGACCCGCGCCTGCGACCCGGGCACCTCGACCCGCCTCATCGCGATCCGGATTCCGATCGGGCGCCATGGCCCGAGCGCATAGGGACGCAATACGGCCGGAATACCAGGCTCGACGGTACGCGGCTCGGCGGGATGGCGGGAGACCGCATGCTGTTCGATCCTGTCCATTGCTCCCGCAGCCATCGCAACCGGCTCGATATGGTCGAGCAAGGCGCCCTGAACCGCCTGGAGCTCATGCACGAAGTGCCGGCTTTCGCTGTTCAGCTCGACATGGGCAGCGACTGCCAGCGCCAGCCCCTCATCGAGGTGGCCGCCGGCGAAGGCGGCGAGAGTCTCGTCGGATGGACGATGGGCCATGCTCATCGCAAATCCTCCAGCTTGCTGCGCAGATGCGACAAAGCGAGCCGCAGCCGCGACTTCACCGTGCCGAGCGGGATCGCCAGACGCTTCGCCACGTCCTGATGGCTGAACTCCTCCAGGAAGGCGAGTTCGACGACCCGGTACTGGTCGGCGGACAGTCCGGTCATCGCTGCCCTGATCCGCGCGTCGCGCTCGGCTCCCGAAATGGTCTCGTCAGGCTGCTGAGGTCCGTCTTCATCCAGAATCTCATAAACTTGCGAAAGCCGCGAGCGGGTCTCCCGCCGGGCGATGTCGATGCGCCGGTTGCGCGCGATCGTGGCGATCCAGGTCGAGGCGCTCGCCTTGGCAGGATCGAACAGCGCGGCCTTGCGCCAGACCGTGAGCAGCGTCTCCTGCGCGATTTCCTCCGCCAGCTCAGCCGGGGTCCCGCCGCGCATCAGCAACCCCTTCACGCGCGGCGCGAAATGGTCGAAGAGCTCGACAAAAGCGGCCCGGTCGCCCGAGCGCGCAATCGCGGCAATCAAGGCATTGGCGTCGAACAAGGCGAAGAACCGACCTCCCTGCGCTGCGGCTGACGCCTCGCGCATGTCTTCGACAGTCAGGGCGAATGCGGCAACCATACTGAAGATACGGTGGCGCCGCGGCGACGGATCACTGGGCCGGCCGCACCGGCTAGTCGGCCGACTTCCAGCCGACGTCACGGCAGACCAGGCGTCCCAGCACACATCCGCGCGTGGTGAGTTCGCCGGGAGCAATCTTGATTGTCATCGAATAGGACCAGTCACGCTTGGCATCATAGGCGGTGCCGGAAAAGGAGCCGTCGTCCTGGCGCGACAGGGTCATGACGAGCTTATCGCCAGGCGCTTCGCCCTTGCTGGTGTCGCCGATCCAGAGATTGGTGGCGCAGATCTTGTCGCCACAGGGAGCGATACGAACGCGAGCGTTGCCGTCGTCGCGCAGCCAGATGCCGTCGAGCGCTGTCGAAGCTGCGCTCGCAGCGGATGGGAAGGTGACGATCAGGGCGAGCAGAAGACGTCTCATGCGATGTCCTTTCCGCAAGTTATCCCTCTTCTACGCGCGCTGGTCCGTTCCGGTTTCACTGTCTGGCGAGATGTCAGGACGTTGCTGGGCGAAAAGCCAACCAATCAGCGCGGTCAGCGAAGCCGCACTCAGGAAGTTCAGGCGCTTCAGGGCAACGTATTCCGGCGGTTGGTAGAGATGCAGTGGCGCAGAGATGGCATCGACGGGAAACAGATAGGCCCCGAAGCTGAGCGCCATGAACCCGATGGCATAGATGCGTTCGTCGCGGCGAAATAGCAGGGCGGACAGCATCAGGCAGGGGAACAGGAAAACTTCGACGCCTGAGGCGCTGCCAAAGGCAAAGCGGCAAACCAGCGTGTTGCCGATCCCGGCGCAGAGCAGAAGGCAGCGCCCGAGTCTGGAATTGCGTCGCATCGCGCTCGGCACCAAAGCGAACAGCGGCGTCGAGAGGAAGGTCAGGAAAGACGGCGAGATCACGGGCGACACGGCCCAGTAGAGATAGAGCGGGTAGAAGGGCTGGTTCGAGACGATCACCAGGGCGACCGTGTTGGCGATCGCCTCCCGTGGCCCTCGATGGGCAACGTGGGCGCTGAATGCCGCGAACAGACGCTTCAGCCCCTTGGCGGGCATGGCCAGACCTCCGGTTGTCTCGGTCTGCTTACGCAGGGCGGTAGCGATCGGCCCACATCCCGGCGGAATTTTCCGAGACCGGGCGACAAATCCAAAGCGCAGCCCCCCGCGTATAGCCTTTCCGAAGAGCAAGGAATGGCCATGCCGCAGGCTCACGACACCCCAAAGAGGATCGCCGTCATCGGCGCGGGCATCTCCGGCCTGTCGGCGGCGTGGCTGCTGGGACAGGCGCGCGATGTCGTGCTGATCGAGGCGGAGCCGCGGCTCGGCGGTCATGCGAACACGATACTGGTGCCCGGGGACGACGGCAGCGAAACGCCCGTCGATACCGGCTTCATCGTCTACAACGAGAAAACCTATCCGAACTTTGTCGCACTGCTCGATCATCTGGGCGTCGCGACGCAACCGACCGAGATGTCCTTCGCCGTCTCTCTTGACGGAGGGCGCCTCGAATACAGCGGCACCGGCCTTGCCGGTCTGTTCGCGCAGCGGCGTAACCTGGCCAGCCCGCGCTTCTGGGCCATGCTCCAGGGTCTCGTCCGCTTCTACCGCGATGCTACCCGCGATGCCCGGGCAGGAAGCGCTGACGCGATGACGCTCGGCGAGTATCTGACTGCCGGCGGCTATGGCAGTGCGTTCCGGGATGACCACCTCCTGCCCATGGCGGCGGCGATCTGGTCGGCTCCATGCTCGGAGATCCTGTCCTATCCTGTGCAGGCCTTCCTGCGCTTCCACCACAATCACGGCCTGCTGCAGCTGACCGACCGTCCGCTCTGGCAAACCGTCACCGGTGGCAGCGCGGTCTATGTCGAGCGGCTACGCAAGCGGTTCGGTGGCGGCATCCGGCTCGGCACGCCGGCACGCCAGGTCAGGCGCTCGCCGAACGAGGTTTTGGTCATGGGCGACGGCTGGAGCGAGCGCTTCGACCAGGTCGTTTTCGCTGCTCATGCCAACCAGACGCTGGCCATGCTCGCCGATCCTGATCCGCTCGAAGCCGCCGCGCTGGGCGCCTTTCGCTACAGTCGGAACCGCGCCGTACTGCATGGCGACGAGGCATTGATGCCACGTCGTCGCCGTGCCTGGGCGAGCTGGAACCATATCGGCGAGCGGGCCCGGCCGGATGACGCCTGCGCAGTCACCTACTGGATGAACCTCCTGCAGAACCTGCCCGGGCAGCGACCGTTCTTCGTCACGCTGAACCCGCCCGATACGCTGCGCCCCGAGACCGTCCTGCGAGAAGAATTCTACGAGCATCCGATCTTCGACCAGGCCGCGCTCATGGCTCAACAGCGTCTTTGGGCGCTACAGGGTGCAAGGCGCAGCTGGTTCTGCGGCGCCTATTTCGGCTCGGGCTTCCACGAGGATGGGCTGCAGTCGGGCCTCGCCGTCGCCGAGGCGCTCGGCAATGTGCGACGCCCCTGGAAGGTCGCCAACGAATCCGGCCGCATCCCGCTCCCCGTCCCGCGCGAGCTGGTGGCATGACCCGGCATTCGGCACTCTATGTCGGCCGTGTACGCCACAGCCGGTTCCGGCCGAGGCGGCATGCGCTGAACTATCGTGTCTTCTGGATGCTGCTCGATCTCGACGAGATCGACGCCCTGGCCAAGCAGTCGCGCCTGTTCTCCCGCAACCGCTTCAACGTCTACGCCTTCCGGGATGCCGACTACGGCGACCGTAGCGGCAGGCCGTTGAAGGAGCAGGTCGCGGAAGCATTGGCGGCCGCCGGCATCGACTGGGATGATGGCGCAGTACGGCTGCTGACCATGCCGCGTATCCTCGGCTACGCCTTCAATCCGGTCAGCACCTATTTCTGCTATGCCCGCGACGGCAACCTGCGAGCGACCGTCTACGAGGTGCACAACACCTTCGGCGAGATTCACAGCTACGTCGCACCGGTGGGCGCGCAGGCGCAGCCGGTGCGGCAGGAGGCCGAGAAGCGTTTCCATGTCTCGCCCTTCATGGGCCTTGCCATGCGTTACGCCTTTCAGGTCGAGCCGCCAGGCGAGCGCATCTCGATCGTGATCGACGGGCATGATGCCGACGGGAGATTGATCACCGCCTCTTTGAGCGGCCAGCGCCGCACCCTCGACGACGGGGCTCTGCTGCGCCTGCTGGCCACGCACCCCCTGCTCACCTTGAAAGTCACCGCCGCCATCCACTGGCACGCGCTGCGTCTCCTGGCGAAGCGCGTGCGCTGGTGGACGCATCCCGCTCCGCCCGCGCATCGGTTCAGCACCGGTCGAGCGGCGGTGCCTCATCCGAAGGGATCGATGCAGCCATGAGACTTCCGGACACTGAACGACAGGCTCCGATGGCCGAATCGTCGCTCGCGCTGCCGGGCGGTATCGGCCTCTCCCGCTGGTTCTTGCGCCGGCTGCTTTCGCAGATCGCCATCGGCCGGCTGAGCATCGTCACGCCGGAAGGCGAACAGCTCTGGGGTGGTTCGACCGGGCCGGGCCCGCAGGCGGCGATCGTCCTGAAGAACTGGCGCGCCATGCGCCGCCTGCTGCTAGACGGCGATATCGGCCTGGCCGAGGCCTATCGCGACGGCGACTTCACGACGCCCGACCTGACCGCTCTGATAGAGCTCGGGGCACGCAATGACGCAACGCTGCGCCAGCTCGTCTCGGGCACCTGGCCGGCGCGCCTGCTCAACCGCCTGCGGCACTGGCGCAACGCCAACAGCCGGACCGGCAGTCGCCGCAACATCACCGCCCATTACGATCTCGGCAACGCCTTCTACGGGCACTGGCTCGACACGGGCATGACCTACTCGTCCGCGCTCTACGAGGCGCCGACGGACACGCTCGAGGCCGCCCAGGACCGCAAGCTCGACAAGATCGTCCAGATGCTCGCGCTCTCGGGCGGCGAGCATATCCTTGAGATCGGCTGCGGTTGGGGCGCCCTGGCCGAGCGCCTGGCTCGCGAGGGCTGCCGCGTCACCGCCATCACGCTCTCCCCCGCTCAGCTCGAGTATGCGCAAAGGCGGATCGCCGAAGCCGGGCTGGCGGACAGGGTCGACCTTCGCCTGCAGGATTATCGCGACATTGCGGGCCAGTTCGATCGCATCGTCTCGATCGAGATGATCGAGGCGGTGGGGCGCGACTATTGGCCGACGTATTTCGCCGCCTTGAGCCGTTCGCTGACGGCGCGTGGTCATGCGGTGCTGCAGTCGATCACCATCGACGATGCACTGTTTGAGCCCTACCAGCAGGGCACGGACTTCATCCAGCGCTTCATCTTCCCCGGCGGCTGTTTGCCTTCGGTTGCGGCGCTGGTTGGCGCGGCGAAAGCGGCGGGTCTCGCCGAGATCGAGCGCGTTGGGTTCGGCACGAGCTATGCCTGGACCCTGAAGGAGTGGCGCCGGCGCTTCCTGGAAAACTGGCCGCAGATCAGTCCGCAAGGCTTCGATGAGCCGTTCCGCAGGCTCTGGGAATTCTATCTGTGCTATTGCGAAGCCGGTTTCCGAGCCGGCACGATCGACGTCAGCCTGGTCGCCTTGGGCGAGCGCCGATAAATCTCGAGGCGCTTGGCTTCTGCTTCGCGCGGATGTCGTTGAAAAAGTCCGCGACAGCACCTGGGGCTGGTTCGGCGGACCTCAGCGTGGAAATTCCTTCCCTGCGCGCCCGGCTCAACCGGCCATTGGCAGGCATTCTTCGGAGGCGTGAAGAACGTTCTTCCCTGTCGAGCGCCAAGGCGACCTCGATTTCAGTGCGGCCGGACTTTTTCAACACAATGCGCCATTTGCGGACGTTGGGCCCTTCCCTGAAGGCGGCCTTTAGGAATGCCCGAAACGTCCAGGCTCATAGGGCAACACCGATGACACCAGTTTGCTGTTCGCCTGGTGAGACCTGAACTGGAACATGAAAACTTTCGCATCTCAGCATGCCATGGTTTTATGTGATTAACATCTCGTTAACCGCGATATCGTAATCTTTGCTGCATGAAGACTTAAATCGCGAATCCTCTATGAGGAATTGAGCCATGGCAAGAATAAAGCTCTTGGCTGCGCTTATAACGTGTATGATTATCCCCAGCTTCGCCAAAGCTGCAACTGCTACGGGCAGTTTCCAGGTTCAGATCAATATCCAGGCGAACTGCATTGTCGCCAGCGCTTCGGATCTGAATTTCGGCAATGCCGGCGTCCTGTCTGCGAATATTGATTCGACGAGCACGATCAGCGTGCAATGCACGACGACGACCCCCTATACGATCGGCTTCAATCAGGGTGTGAACGGCGGCTCGGTCACGACCCGGCAGATGGCGGGGGCGGGCGGGCTGATCAACTACGCGCTTTTCCGCGACGCCGGCCGCACGCTGAACTGGGGCTCGACGGCGGGCAGCGACACCCTCGCGGGCGTCGGCAACGGGGCAGTCCAGAATTATACCGTCTACGGCCGGGTGCCCGCACAGACCACCCCCGCGCCCGCGCTCTACACCGACACCATCACGGTGACGGTCACCTACTGACCACGGCCAGAGCCGCTGGCCTGCTGACGATCGATTCATGAGGCAACTGAGGCTGGACGACACTGCTTGCGCAGCGCCGATCGCTTTCGCTTTGCCAGGACCAGGAGGAGGGCAGAATGAGAAGCACGGCAATCGGCACGGCCCTCGCGGCCCTGGGCGCCGGAATGGCAGATGCGGCGTCGCTGCAGGTGACTCCCGTGCTGCTGGATCTTCCAACCCCGGGGAACGCAACGACGATCACCTTGCGCAATACCGATGTCGAGCCGATCACGGCGCAGGTCCGGGTTTTTCGCTGGATCCAGCGGGACGGAACAGAGCGGCTCGAGCCGACGGACGAGGTCGTCGCCAGCCCGCCCATCGTGCAACTGCGCTCCCGCCAAGACTACGTGGTGCGCGTTGTCCGGGTCACCGGCAGCCCGGCCGGTGGCGAGGCGGCCTTTCGGCTGGTCGTGGACGAGTTGCCCAAACCGAACCGAACGCCGGGAACCGTCGCGCTGGTCATGCGCCATGTCATTCCCGTCTTTTTCACGGACCGCTCCGCCTCGCCGGCATCGCTGACGTGGTCGGCGAGCCAACACGGGAAAAGCCTGGCGATCGGCGCGGCGAACAGCGGTGATCGTCGGGTCAGGCTCGCCGCTGTGACGGTTCGCGACGGGGCCGGGAAAGTGGTCGCGGCCAACAAGGGATTGCTCGGCTATTCCCTCGGCCACTCCGCGATGCAGTGGGTTCTCCCCTCTCAGCCGGGCTCGAAATCGGGCGCTCACTTCACGATTTCCGGGCTGACGGAGGCAGGTCCGTTCAATGCAACGCTGCCGATGTCAGCGGGCCGGTAAGGTCATGGTGCTGGCGCTGGCGTTTGGATCAGCGTGGTGGACGGCTGCGCCGGTCCGCGGCGAAGACGCCCGGGACCGCAGCTTGCACCTGGACGTCCTTCTCAACGGCCAGTCGATCGGGCTGATCGGCGCATTCCGGCAGAACCAGCGCGGCGAGATGCTGGCGGTCCGCAAGGAGCTCGAGGAGCTCGGGATCAAGGTTCCCGCGAGCGTCAAGGTCGAGGACGAGGTTGCGCTCGGCGCGATCCCGGGCGTGAGCTTCCATTACGACGAAGCCGCGCAACGCATCGACATCAAGCTGCCGCCCGATGGCCGCCTGCCCAAGACCTACGACATGCAGCCCAGCACCGCACCTGGACCGGCGCCGGAACGCAGCAGCGTCGGCGCGGTGCTCAACTACACGCTGTTCGGAACCTCGGAAGACAAGCAGTTCCGCAGCTTCTGGCGTTATCCCACGCTGTCGGCAACCCTCGATGCCCGGCTCTTCAGCCCGGTCGGCGTCTTCTCGCAGACCGGCATCCTCAGCGACCGGTCACTGGCCGGCGGCGGGACGGACGCGCTTCGCCTCGAGACGAGCTGGACCTATTCGGATCCCGGCAGCCTGGTGAGCTACCGCGCCGGCGATCTGATCTCGAGCGGCCTCGCCTGGACCCGGCCGGTTCGCCTCGGCGGCTTGCAGGTCCAGCGCAATTTCGGGCTGCGCCCGGATCTGATCACGCTTCCGCTTCCCGGCGTCACCGGCTCGGCTGCGGTTCCTTCGACGGTCGACATCTTCGTCAACGGGACGAAGACGATCTCGCAGGATGTCGGCAGCGGGCCGTTCCGCATCACCAACATTCCGATTCTCACGGGCAACGGCAATGCCAGCGTCGTGGTTCGGGACCCCTCGGGCCGGCAGAGCGAGTCGAATCTGCCCTTCGTGGTGTCCAGCAATCTGCTGCGGCCCGGCCTCTTCGATTTCTCCGCGGAAATCGGCCTGCCGCGCCTGCAATACGGGCTGCGCTCCAGCATCTATGACGAGCGCATCGCAGGCTCGGCGAGCGGGCGCTACGGCGTGACCGACACGATGACGGTCGTGGCTCATGCCGAAGGGGCGCAGGGGCTCGGCATGGGGAGCTTCGGTGGGGTCTTCGGGCTCGGTCGATATGGCGTGCTGACGGCGGCCGGCGCGGGGAGCTGGCGGGACGGGCAATTCGGCGGCCAATCCTATGTCTCTTTCGAGACCCAGCTCTGGGGTGTCTCCCTGATGGCCGCATCCCAAAGGACCTTCGGAGCCTACAGGGACCTCGCCTCCATCAGCGGGGCCCCCTATGCCAACGGCTATGGCACCGACGTCGCCTCGGCAGCCTCGACGGCACTGACCGGGACCAGCTGGGAGCGGCTGCTGCTGCCACCGCGCGCCCTCGACAGGGCGTCGGTCAGCTTGCCGATACCGGCACTGGGAGGAGCCATCAGCCTCGGCGTTGCCCATGTGAAGCCGGTGCTCGGTCGCGCCAACCGGATCGTCAATGTGAGCTATACGCGCCCGCTTTGGGGCGGAGGCTCATTCTACGCGACCGCCTATACGGATTTGGCGGATCGCAGCTCTGCCGGCGTTTTTGCCGGGCTGTCATTTCCGTTCGGGACCAACATCACCTCCTCCGCCGGCGCCAATCGCGTCGGATCGGGCTGGTCCCTGGCTGCCGACGTCAACAAGCCCGTCGATCAGGAGATCGGCAGCGTGGGCTGGCGCATACGCGACGTCGAGGGGCAGGACGGACAGAAGCGCCGCTCGGCTTCGGTCGCCTATCGCGGAAGCGCCGGGCTGCTCGAGGCAGGCGTCGCGCAAGGCACGTCGGGGTTCTCGGGCACCGTGCAGCTCGACGGCGCGATCGCGGTGGCCGGAGGCAGCATCTTCGCCGCCAATCGGATCGACGACGCCTTCGCCGTGGTGAAGGTCGGCGCGCCTGACGTGGATGTGCTCTTCGAGAACAGGGTGGTCGCGCGCACCAACGCATCCGGCAACGCGCTCGTCCCCGGCTTGCGCTCCTACCAGCCGAACAAGATCTCGATCGATCCGCGTGGCCTCCCGATCGACGCCCTCTCGGAAACCACGGTCGAGGTGCGAGCGCCCTCCGATCGTGCCGGCGTGGTCGTCGACTTCGGCGTCAGGTCGACCAGAAACTCGGCGATCGTCATCCTTCAGGATGCGGCCGGCCAGCCAATGCGGGTTGGGGCGACCGGCGCCCTTCAGCCGGGACTCAGGGGCAGCAGCGCAGCAGGACCGGAATTCGTCGTCGGCTATGACGGCCGTGCGTTCATCGAGAATCTCGCGGCCGACAACGAGGTCCTCGTCAAGCTGGAGACGGGGAGCTGCAAGGCTCGCTTCTCCTTTGTCCCGCATGCCGACAGGCAAGTCTCGATCGGACCGGTGCGATGCCTATAGGCTCCCGCGTTCTGGTGCTCTGCTTGTGGGCCGTGCTGATCGCAGCCGGCAGCCTGCTGGCAAGCCCGCCGGCCACTGCACAATCCTGTTCGCTGAGCATCACGCCGCTGGTTTTCGGCGACGTCGATGTCACCGCCAATGCCCAGGTGAATGGAACGGCCACTGCGACGGTCTCGTGCACCGGGTCGGCGCTCCTGCCGGTCGGGGTTTGCATCGAACTCGGGCCCGGGAGCGGCGGCGGCACCAGCGCAGCGAACCGGACCCTGGCGAACGGCGCCAACCAGCTGCACTACGGCCTGTTCTCCGATGCGGCAGCCAGCGCGCCCTGGGGATCGGGAGCCTGGCCTGCGGGCGGGGCTTCGGCGGTCGGCTTCAACCTGACCTTGTCCGTGTCCGGTACCGGCAGCCGGAGCGTCACCATCTATGGCCGTGTCTACAGCGGCCAGCCCACTGCGGCACCCGTCACCTACTTGAGCAGCTTCTCCGGCACCGACGCCCGGATCCGCTACGGGCTCCTGTCCTTCCTGCTCGGCTGCGAGCTCCTCACCGTGATCCAGTCGACGAGCTTCACGGTCAGCGCGAACGTGCCGGCGACCTGCCGGGTGACGACAAGCGATCTCAATTTCGGCTCGGTCGGCGTGCTGGCCGCACCGCAGGACGCGTTCACGACCCTGGCGCCGACCTGCACGAACGGCACAGCCTATCAGATCGGCCTGAACGGCGGCTTGTCGGGTGCGACGAATCCAACGACGAGGCGCATGACGAAAGGAGCGGAGACGATCACCTACGGGCTCTATCGGGATGTCGCGCGAAGCCAGCCCTTCGGCAGCACGCTCGGCCTCGATACGTTGACGGGCATCGGCTCCGGTCTGGCGCAGACGAGCCATGTCTACGGACGGGTCCCAGCCCAGGCCACACCGTCGCCGGGGCCATACGCCGACACGATTCAGGCGACGGTCACCTACTGAAAATTGCAGCGGCTTTGCGGTGACCCTTCTCAGGCGCTCATGAGCTCGCCGAGTAACCGTCAAGGGTCTGAATGCGTCACGAGCGGTCACTGAAAGATCATCCGAAACCGGCCATTCTGTATGCCTGTACGCGCAGCCGAGGGTAAGCTCTCGACCCAATTGCCTCATGCGCCCGCAAGCTGCTTCACGATCAAAAGCCGCCACGGTTGCCGACGTTCGAAACATCAGCTCTCGGCCGTCATGCAGTGGCGGCGCCGCCTAGAACATGGACCAGCGTCGGATGGGTTTCTCGGTCGATAACCATGCTTCTTGTCATCGAACAGCTTCGCCAACGGTCGGAATTGCGCGCATCCGCGACGCACCGGTTGCAAGAGTGAAGGCGACCATTAGAAGAATAGCCGCAGCGAGAAACGGGATTTGCGGCGATATCTGATGTAAGGCAGCCCCGGCAAGCGGACCTATCGCCAGGCCCATTCCCTGACCAACGACATTGAAGCCCGCAGCCTTTCCCTGGGCATCCACTCCCGCCCGCAGGCTAAGCGAAGCAAGGTTGCCGGGCAGCATCAACCCGAGCGCAGCGCCGAGCAGAACGAGCGCGCCGAACAGCTCGTTATAGCTTCGCGCGAATGCAGCCAGCAGCAGGGCCACGGCCGCCAGCAGCGCACCTGCACCGAGCAGCGTCTCCGGCTTGAAGGCAAGCATGCGCAACACCACGCCCTGCACGCTGATCATCGCCAGGGCTGTTGCCATCAGCGCCAGCCCGGCCTTGGCGATGGAGGCGTCCGAAGTGAAACCGAACGCATCTTGCAGGCGTAGCGCCACGGTCTGCTGCACAATGCTGTGGGCAGATATGGAAACGAGCGTGATGGCGAAGAACGGCCAGATGCGGGAGAGGTTGAGGCCAGCAGCCGGAGCGGCGGCCCCTGGACCGCCGTGCTGCGGCTCTGGAGCCAGTAATGTCACGCTCATCAGTGCCAAGCCGGCGAGACCCGCGACGAGCAGGAAGGCCAGCGCCGCGTTACCGCCTCCGATACGCCATGCAAACGCCGAACCGATGATTGCCCCGAGCCCGTACGCTGCGCCGAGGACGCCCATGCCACCCGCGCGTGCCTCCGGTGCCGTGATGTCCGCAATATAAGCCTGGGACGCAGGGAGGAGCCCCGCGGATAGCAGCGTCTGCGCCGACCGTGCCGCAACGAAGATCCAAAGCGCCAGAGCAGCGCTTATCGCCCCGCCCGACCGGCGCTCGACGATGAAACCGAATGCAAGGGGACTGAGCACCGCGCCAGCGAGGGCAATCATGATGACGGGGCGCCGCCCGATGCGCTCGCTCAGGTATCCCCAGACCGGCGCCGCGATCATCAGCAAGAGCGCGGAGGCTGAAAGGATTGCTCCTGTCTGGAGGTCCGAGAAACCAAGGCGCCTCCCTAGCGGAGGTAACACCACGAGCAGGAACGACTGGCCAGCCGCGTTGGCCATGAGAGCGAGGAACAGTGCGATCTGCGCCAGGCTATGTCGGGATGGCGGCATGATGTCCTCGAAACGGGATATGCAGAGCGAGCTTGGCGCCTTGCCAGGCGTCGCCGGAGAACCGGTACGCGATCAGTCGGCGCCGTCTCCTTCCGCGAAGCGGCGCAGCGCCCCGGGGTTTATGATGGTGATGGACCGGTAGGTGTTGGTCAGCCATCCGGCCACGGAGAATCGCTTGATAGCGGCATTGACCTGCTTGCGTGAAGCGTTGGCCATCACACCGATCTCGCTTTGGGTCAGCGGGATCGGCGCCTCTCCGATCCACGTCGTGCGCTGAAGCACCGAAGCGATCCGCCGGTCTGCCTCAGGCTTTTGCAGATCGTGGATCACGCGGAACAGGAACTCGACGTTCATCATCAGCATGATCGCGACATGGTGCACCACCGCCGGATCGCGCGCAGCCATCTGATCCATCGCGTCGAGGGGAAGGTGCAGCATCGTGGTCTCGACCACGGCCCTGAGTTCGCCCCTTCGCGGCTTGCGCGTGAGGAAGCAGCCTTCTCCGGTCCAACGGCCTGGAACTCCCAGAAGGATCAGGCGTGGCGTCGCGCCGTCGGGCGCAAGGCTGATGCTCACAGTGCCAGACACGAGCCCGTAAACGCCGCCGGCAGGATCGTCGAGGCGAAACACCGACTCGCCCGGAGCGAAATGCAGCAAGACCGAGCGCCGCAGCACTTCGGTCCGGAATGCCTCCGGCAGCAGCGGCAACCAGCCACGTTCGCTCATGACGTGCTCGGCACGAGCCCTACTGATGCGCTCCATGGAAGGTCTCAGCTTTGTCCGATTTCGGACAAATACGCTTTTTCCGTGCGCTTATACCACTGCCACAACGCCGCGACCTTCTTGTTTCTGGTTTCGCGCAAGACGGACGGCGCTCGACACATGGCACGACAAGATGCGTTCGGAGGCGGTGGAGGATATGGCCTGCGGCTCTGGGGGGAAAGCGGATGCGCGTCGCTATGAAGGGCGCGCGCCGGAAGCATCGTCGCATGGCCTATCCGGAGCAGTCGTCGCAGATTCGGCTGATCGAAGTCGCTCTCGTCTGGCGGTCGGTGCGGTGGCCGCCATAGCGCTTCTAGTGACGACGCCGGCGCCTGCCATGCCGATCGGAATGCCCGCCATCTACGATCCGGGACAAGTGGCGCCCGTCGCCGCCGTGGTGCGTGAGGGCGTGGTTCGGGGGCCGCGTGGCGGTGTCGCAGGCGGGCGTACCGTCGTGACGACGCGCCCAGTGCGTCCGCCTCGGCCGGGTGTGCGCACGCTGCCTCCTCCGGCCCCCTGGGCCAGGCCAGCGTCCTATTGGTGGCATCCGGGCATGGCGGCCGCAGCCGGCGCAGCAGTCGGCTTCGTCTCCGCAGCCGCGGCCGCGAAATGGGCAGGCTCACCGCCGGCACCCGGCTACTGCTGGTACTACACCGGTGCTGATCGGACGAAGGGGTTCTGGGATGTCTGCCCAAAATAGACGCGTCGCCGGGCGCTGCTGCCAGGTCCTTCCAAGCCATATGAAGAGTAGGAATTCATGAAGCGGATTCTCGCCGTCTCAGCGATCTTGGTCTGCAGCCTGCCGGCAGCGGCCGCGGATCTCGCGCCTGCTGCGAAAGCCCCATCCTCGTTCGCCCCCGTTGCTGCTCCGAGCTTTTCCTTCACCGGGTATGGCTGGGCCTCGGCTCTGCATGGACGCGCCTCGACCTTGCCGCCGCTGCCGGCAGCTAAGGTCGATCTCAGCTTCGGCGACATCTTGAAGGACTTCAACGGCGGGCTGATGGGCGTCGCCGAAATGCGGGTCGGCAATTGGGGCTTCATCGCCGACGCCATGCTCAGTCAGGTGACGTCGGGGACGACGCTGCCGGGGCCGTATTTCTCCAGCGTGAAGCTGCGCTCGCAGACGCTCACCGTGCAGGCCTCGGTCCTGTACCGGCTCTACAGTGACGCCAGCTTCGACGTCGACCTCGGCGCGGGCCTGCGCTTCTGGAATCTCGACAACCGCCTGACGATCGGCCCGGGCGCTTTGAATCTCGCCATCCGGCATTCCGAGGCGGAGAACTGGCTCGATCCGGTGGTGGCTGCCCGGCTGATCGCTCGTCTTGGCGGGCCGTGGAGTGTGACCCTGATCGGGGATATCGGGGGCTTTGATGCGGGCTCCCGGCTGACCTGGCAGGCGCTCGGCACCGTGAACTACCAGTGGAATGAGAACTGGGTGTTCCATGCCGGCTATCGCGCCCTGCACGTTGACTACCGCAAGGGTCGCTTCCTCTACGACGCCACCATGCACGGCCCGATCCTGGCCGCGACCTACCGGTTCTGACGGGCCTCCGGAGACGATCATGTCCATGCTCGACATCTTCGCCTGGCTCGTCCTGGTCGTGCTGCTGTTCAGCTCGGCCGTCGTCGTGGTCCTGCTTGCGATGCTTCCCGGCATGATCGCGCGGCGGCGCGGCCACCCCTGGGCCAGCGCCGTCGCCGTCGGCGGCTGGGTCACGCTTTTCCTCGGCTTCGTGCTGTGGCCCGTAGTGCTGATCTGGGCCTATGTCGACGTGCCGTTGCGGCCGGCCGGCAATGCGGAGGCCGTGCGATGATCATCGTCCTCCTCAACGTCTATCTCGTCCTGCTCTTCCTGCTGGCGAAGCTCGGGATCGTCAGACTGAACCTGTTCTGGAAGGTCTCGCCGGCCCTCGTTCTGCTCCTCCTGCTCATCGGCCTCTTCATCCCGATGAACTGGGGCGCTCCCCAAGGCGCCGCGCTCGTCGTGCGAAACTCCGTGGCCATCGTGCCGTCAGTCGCGGGCGAGGTGATCGATGTTCCCGTCGAGGCGAACCGGCCGACCAAGGAGGGAGATATCCTCTTCCGGATTGACCCGGTGCCCTTCGAGTCCAGCGTCAAGACGCTCAAGGCCCAACTGGCATTCGCCGAGCTGCGCTTCGAGCAAATGAGTCAGCTCCAGAGCCGCGGTACCGGCAGGGCCTTCGATGTCGAGCAGCGCGAGGCAGAGGTCGGTCAGTTGCGTGCACAGATCGACGCAGCGCAATGGAACTTGGACAAGACGACTGTCCGCGCACCGGCCGACGGCTATGTGACGAATCTCGCCCTGCGGAAGGGGGCACGGGTGGCCAGCCTGCCGCTCGCGCCGGTGATGGCCTTCATCGACACCTCGAAGACCATGATCGGCGTCTCGATCGATCAAAATGCTATCCGCTATGTGGCGCCAGGGCAGCCCGTGGAGCTGACGTTCAAGGCGCGGCCTGGCGTCATCGTGACCGGGCGGGTTGAAAGCGTCCTGCAGGCGATCGCGACCGGGCAGGCTCAGACGTCTGGAAGCGCGATCGCGCCCCGCGCGGTCGTGGCCGCGCCCTTCGTCGTGCGGGTCAAGCTCGATGACGCAGACTTCGCCGATGCGCTTCCCGCAGGCGCCGTTGGCGACGCGGCGATCTTCACCGATCAGGTCAAGCCCGCTCACCTGATCCGCCGCGTGATCCTCCGGCAGATCGCGATCCTCAACTACGTCAACCCTTTCTGAGCTGTCCGGACCTCGGCTGGGAGATAGCATCATGGCAAGCACCGTTTACATCAACAGACGGACTCTGCTCGCGTCGGCCGCGGGCATCGGTGCGGGGAGCTTGCTCGGCGCGATCGCCAACCCGTCGGCCGCCGCGGCGGCCGAAGCCGAGACGTTGCGGGCGGTCGCGAAGGAGGCGACGATCTGGGGCTTCCCGCTCGTCGATAACTACCGCATCCAGTATTCGTACTTTGCGGATCGCGGCGGGCCCGAGTTCAAGGCGCCCTGGAACGTGATCGCCAACACGGCGCGCGTCTATACGCCCGAAGACAAGGCGATCCAGACGCCGAACTCGGACACGCCCTATTCCTATATCGGCGCCGACCTACGTGCGGAGCCGCTGGTGATCTCCGTTCCCGCGGTGGATGCCGGGCGCTACTACTCGCTGCAATTCATCGACCAGTACACCTTCAATTTCGCCTATGTCGGCAGCCGCGCCACCGGTAACGAGGCCGGCAGCTTCCTGCTCGCCGGGCCGAGCTGGAAGGGGCGCAAGCCTGCGGGCGTGAAGAGCGTGATCCGCTGCGAAACCGATTTCGCCTTCGTGCTCTATCGAACCCAACTCTTCGAGGCGGCCGACATCGAGAAGGTCAAGGCGATCCAGGCGGGCTACAAGGTGCAATCGCTCTCGCAATTCCTCGGCAAGCCGGCGCCAAAAGCAGCTCCCGCCATCGACTTTCCCAAGCCGCTGTCACCCGAGCAGCAGCGCAGCTCGGCCGAGTTCTTCCGGATCCTGAACTTCATCCTGCGCTTCTGCCCGACGCACCCTTCCGAACGCGACCTGCGGCGGCGCTTAGCACGCATCGGCGTCGGACCAGGCAAGGCGCTGGATATCGCCAAGCTCACGTCTGAACGGCGCAAGGCTCTCGAGGACGGCATGGCCGATGCCTGGAAGGCATTCGCGGCCTTCAAGGCCGCTGAACTCGACACCGGCAAGCGCGCCCCGGCAGAGGGCTTCGGCACCCGCGCTTTCCTGAAGAACGACTATATGGCCCGGATGGCGGGAGCCGCGCTGGGAATCTACGGAAACTCCAAGGAAGAGGCGCTCTATCCCGTCTACTACACAGATTCCGCAGCCAGGCCGTTCGACGGCAAGAATGGCCGCTACACGATGCGGATCGATCCGGCGAAGGACCTGCCGGTCAACGCCTTTTGGTCGCTCACTGTTTACGAGCTGCCGCAGAGCTTGCTGTTCGCGAACCGGCTCAACCGGTACCTGATCAATTCGCCGATGCTGCCTTCGCTGAAGAAGGACCCGGATGGGCGGGTCACTCTCTATCTCCAGCACGAATCGCCTGGGCCTGAGCTGGAGGCAAACTGGCTGCCCGTGCCGCCCGGGTCGTTCTGGGCGATTCTTCGGCTCTACTGGCCGAAGCCGGAAGCGCTCGCGCAAAGCTGGAAACAGCCGCCGCTAGTCCGCGCGAAGTGACGACAAAGGAAACAATCATGCGAAAGACGCTCGCCCTTTCCGCTGCGGTCGTCCTCTCGGCCGTCAGCATCGCTCGAGCCCAGGCGCCCGAGTCCAAGGCAAACCCCGTGACGGTCGAGAATTTTGCTCGTGCCGAATCCGATCTCTACTTCGGAGGCATCGTCAGGAACGGAGGCTTCGGCAAGTTTGATCACACCCGTGAGCCCGCGCCGCTCGACAAGCAGACGATTATCCGTCTCAACCGAGACACGCTCTACTCGTCAGCGGTGTTCGACCTCGATGCCGGGCCGGTCACGGTTACGATTCCCGATGCCGGCAAGCGCTTCATCTCGATGCAGGTATTCGACGAGGACCAGTACACGCACCAGGTCGCCTATAAGCCGGGCAGCTATACGCTGACGCGCGACGCCATTGGGACCCGCTATGTCGCGGTGGCATTCCGCACACTCGCCGACCCGGCGAACCGGCAAGACATGGCACAGGCCCACGCCGCGCAGGACGCGATCAAGGTCGAGCAGCCGGGTGGGCCGGGCAAGTTCGAAGTGCCGGCCTGGGATCAAGCCACTCAGAAGAAGGTCCGCGATTTGCTGATCGCTCTCAGCGATACGCTGCCTGACAAGAACCGGATGTTCGGCACCCGAGCGGAAGTCGATCCAGTGCGCTTCCTGCTGGGGGCGGCCTCCGGCTGGGGTGGCAATCCCGAGAAAGAGGCCACCTATCTCAACGTCTTTCCCGAGATGAACGACGGCAAGACCGCCTATGGCCTGAAGGTACCGGCGAGCGTTCCGGTCGACGGCTTCTGGTCCGTCACGGTCTACAACGCGGAAGGCTTCTTCACCCCGAATGAGCTCAACGCCTACTCGCTCAACAATATCACCGCGAGGAAGAGCGCCGACGGCAGCTTCGATATCCAGTTCGGCGGGTGCGACGGCAAGATAGCCAATTGCCTGCCGATCACCAACGGTTGGAACTACATGATCCGTCTGTATCGGCCCCGTGCAGAGATCTTGAGCGGCAGCTGGGCGTTTCCGGTTGCCGCAGCGAAGTAGGTCGCATTTCGATGCCTGATCCCCGTTCTTCCTCCCCGGCCTCGACGCGGTCATTCTTCCGTCTGCTCTGCGCTGTCGGCGCCCTGTGCGGCGGAGCTTCGCATGCTGCAGCCCAGATGCGAGAAGACGTGCCCGGGATCGCTCCCGGGTCCCGGCAGGCTATCTGAAGAAGGAGCAGCAACTCGCGGGCGCCGCGCTCTTGCCCGCACCGCCGTCGCCTTCGATGCGCAGATGCATGCCAGAGCCGCCACACTGCGCGGCACGCCGCGTTGGCATCAGGCGATCCGCGATGCGAGCCTGGATCCGGACAAGCTGACAGGCGTTTTCGCGTGCCCCGTGGGCGCTGCAATCACGCGAAAGGATACCCGGATATTCTTGCAGCGCTGGCCCGTTATGCAGGGGGCGGGAGGTATGCAGCCGGATCGGCCCGACATGCGCTCAGTGTGGGAAGAAAGCGTGGGAAATTTCGTTTTCCAGCGCCGCCCAAGAGAGAAAGCTCTGCGCTTTCAACAATATAGAGTGGCGCTCCCATGGGGAATCGAACCCCAGTTTTCGCCGTGAGAGGGCGACGTCCTGACCGCTAGACGATGGGAGCAGCGCGGCAAGGCCGTCCGTATAATCGGCACTCGCCCGCGCTGCAAGCCCTTCCGTGCAGTCGACGAAGAAAAACCTGCAGACGAGCAAAGACCTCGTCCGCAGGTGATCGCCCTACCCCTACTCCGCCGCTTGCACACCCTGCGCCGAAACCAGAGCCGGATAATCGGTGTAGCCCTTGGCGTCGCCGCCATAAAAGGTCGCGACATCCGGCGTGTTCAGCGGTGCATCCAGCTTCAAGCGCTCGGGCAAATCGGGATTGGCGATGAACAGCCGGCCGAAGGCGATCAGGTCGGCCTCGCCCTTCTCGACCGTCTCGATCGCGAGCTCGCGGGTGAAGCCGTTATTGGCGATGTAGGCGCCGCGGAAGGCCTTGCGCAGGGCCAAGTAGTCGAAGGGCAGGTAGTCGCGGGCATCGCGCGTCGCGCCCTCGACGACGTGGATGAAGGCGATGCCGCGCTTGTCGAGCTCGCCGACGAGATAGCCGAACAGCGCCTGCGGATCGGAATCGCGGGCGTCGTTGGCCGGGCTCACCGGCGAGATGCGGATGCCGACGCGCTCCTTCGGGAACACCTTGCTCACCGCGTCGACCACCTCCAGCGTCAGCCGGACGCGGTTCTCGATCGGGCCGCCATAGGCGTCCTGCCGCTGGTTCGAGCCGTCGCGCAGGAACTGGTCGAGCAGGTAGCCATGGGCGCCGTGCAATTCGATGCCGTCGAAGCCGGCCGCCTTGGCGTTCTCGGCCGCCCGGACGAAATCGGCGACGATGCCGGGGATCTCGTCGAGGCCGAGCGCGCGCGGCTCGGAGACCTCGGCGAAGCCACTTTCGATATAGGTCTTGGTCTTGGCCAGCACGGCCGAGGGCGCGACTGGCGCCTGGTTGCCCGGCTGCAGCGAGACATGGCTGACGCGCCCGACATGCCAGAGCTGCGCGAAGATCAACCCGCCGGCAGCATGCACCGCATCGGTCACCGCCTTCCAGCCGGCGACCTGCGCGTCGCGATAAATGCCCGGCGTCCAGATATAGCCCTGGCCCTGCTGCGAGATCTGCGTCGCCTCGGTGATGATCAGCCCGGCGCCGGCGCGCTGGCGGTAGTACTCGACATTGAGCGCGTTCGGCGCATCATCGTGCTTGTTGGCGCGGTTGCGGGTCAAAGGCGCCATCACGACGCGGTTCTTCAATTCGAGATCGCCGAGGCGGAACGGCGTGAACAGCTTGGCGGGGGAGGCATGACTCATCGTGGCGATCCTTGTCGCGAAGCGGCGCTAAGGCCGCGGGAGGCATCCATGGCGCCGGTCACCGCGAGGCGGGCCGAAGCCGTCGCGAGCAAGATAGGCGACCTGGCAGGAATTGGCAGGTGCCGTCCTGCCCCGCTCGCGAGAAAGCGAAGACACTCTCTTTGCAGCTCCCATCGCGCATGAGCCTTTCCGAAAATCCCGAAGAGGCGGGAAAAACCCTCTCCACGCGCTGGCTGCGGCGTGGGCGCAGCTGGCTGCGAGCAGGCGTCGGCAGCGCCGTCGGCCTGGTTTATCCGCCTGCATGCGTCGGCTGCCGGGCTGCCACGAGCGAGGCGCAGGGCCTCTGCGCCCAATGCTGGAGCGGGCTCGGCCTGATCGAGCGCCCCTATTGCGAACGCCTCGGCACGCCCTTCGAGGTCGATCTCGGACCGGGGCTGATCTCGCCGGCCGCGATCGCCGACCCGCCGGTCTTTGCCCGCGCCCGCGCTGCCTGCCGCTTCGACGGCACGGCGCGCGAATTGGTGCACCGGTTGAAATATGGCGACCGGACCGAGCTTGCCCTGATGCTCGGGCGGATGATGGCCCAGGCCGGCCGCGAGGTGATCGCCGAGGCCGATCTCATCGTGCCCGTGCCGCTGCACCGCTTCCGCCTGTGGACGCGGCGCTTCAACCAGGCGGCGGCGCTGGGGGTGGCACTCTCCCGCCAATCCGGTCGCCCTTGCGCGCCGCAGGCGCTCGCCCGCGTCAAGCGGACGAAGCAGCAGGTCGGGCTGACCAGGGCGCAGCGGGCCGACAACCTGCAGGGCGCCTTCAAGGTGCTGCCGGCGATGCGCCCGCTGGTCGAGGGAAGGCGCATCCTCCTCGTCGACGACGTGCTGACCACCGGCTCGACCGTCAATGCGGCGTCACGCGCCCTGCTGCGCGGCGGAGCGAGCGCGGTCGACGTGCTGACCTTCGCCCGGGTCGTGACGGAAGCGTGACGGCTCCCTATATTGCAAGGCGAAACAGTCTTTCGGGATAGGCAGATGCCGCAGGTCACGATCTACACCACGGGCTGGTGCCCCTATTGCCATGCCGCCAAGGCACTGCTGACGAAGAAGGGCGTCGCCTTCGAGGAGATCGGTGTCGACGGCAAGCCGGAGCTGCGCCAGGAGATGACCGCCAAGGCCGGCGGCCGCACCTCCGTGCCGCAGATCTTCATCGGCGGGCGCCATGTCGGCGGCTCGGATGATCTGCACGCGCTCGATGCCCGCGGCGAGCTCGATCCGTTGCTGAAGGCAGCCTGAAGGAAACGCCCCGATGACCGCGCCACGCTTCACCGCCGCCTGCGTCCAGATGCGCTCGACGCGCGACCCGTTGCGCAATCGCGACGACGCGGTGCGCCTGATCCGCGAGGCGGCGACGGCCGGTGCGCAGTTCGTTCAGACGCCCGAGGTCACCAATCTCTGCGAGCGCGACACCAAGCGCCTGCGCGAGATCAGCCAGAGCGAGGATCAGCACGACGTGCTGGCCGGGCTGCGTCAGGCTGCCCGCGAGGCCAGGATCTGGCTGCAGATCGGCTCGCTCTCGGTCAGGGCCGGCGAGAAGATCGCCAACCGCGCCTATATGATCGATCCCCAGGGCGAGATCGCAGCGCGCTACGACAAGATCCATCTCTTCGACGTCGACCTCCCCAATGGCGAGACCTGGCGCGAATCCAACACCTTCTCCGGCGGCGACCAGGCGACTTTGGTCGAGACGCCTTGGGGGCTGATTGGCATGTCGATCTGCTACGATGTCCGCTTCCCCTATCTCTACCGGGCCGAGGCCGAGGCTGGCGCCTTCATGCTGACCGCACCGGCCTGCTTCACCCGCCAGACCGGCGAGGCGCATTGGCAGGTGCTGCAACGGGCCCGCGCCATCGAGAATGGCGCCTTCATGGTCTCGGCGGCGCAGGGCGGCCTGCATGAGGACGGCCGCGAGAGCTATGGCCATTCGATCATCGTCGATCCCTGGGGCCGCGTTCTGGCCGAGGCCGGCAACGAGCCCGGGCTGATCATGGCCGAGATCGACCTTGCTTTGGTCGCGGACGCCCGCCAGCGCATCCCGACCCTGCGCCACACCCGCTCCTTCGCGGTCGAGACCCGCAAGGGCGAAGAGCCACGGCTCGACGCGGCCGAGTGAGCGTGAAACTTGTCGCGGAACGGCTGCGCCCCTATCTGCAGCCGTTACCGCCGGCTTTGAGTTGACATGATCCGTTACACCCTGATCTGCGACAACGCCCACGAGTTCGAGAGCTGGTTCGCGAGTTCCGCCAGCTTCGACGAGCAGGCGAAGCGCGGCTTCGTCACCTGCCCGGTCTGCGACAGCGCCAAGGTCGAGCGCGCCGTGATGGCCCCGGCCGTGGCCCGGACGGATCGCGGCCCGCGGCCGGCTGCGCCTGCATCGGAGACCACTGCACCGCCTTCTGCCCCCGCTCCCTCCCCTGCCCCCGCAGCCCAGCCGGCCGCGCTGATGGGAGAGAAGGAGATGGCGTTTCGCGCCATGCTGACGGCGCTGCACGAGCATGTCGCCGCCAACGCCGAGCCCGTCGGCAAGAATTTCGCCGAGGAGGCGCTGAAGATCCATCACGGCGAGAGCGAGAACCGCGCCATCTATGGCGAGGCCAGCGCCGAGGACGCCCAGATGCTGCATGAGGAAGGCGTCGAGTTCCTGCCGCTGCCGCGCCTGCCCGAGGGGCGGAACTAGCTCTCCACGATCCGCCCTTGCCGTCATGGTCGGGCTTGTCCCGACCATCCACGCCTTCACCTCAGTGACCAGTTGGGCGTTCAAGACGTGGATGCTCGCCACAAGGGCGAGCATGACGGACGGTGAGCTCAATAGACCCGGCAAGCGACAGTCGCCTCTTGCATTCCCCGCATCGCGGGCATATACCCGCAACCCATGTCGGTTCCCTGCATCTGCACGACCCTGCGCTCGGCCTCGCGCCGGATGATCGCCTTCTATGACGAGACGATCGCTCCGGTCGGGGTCAATATCGCGCAGTTCAGCCTGATGCGCTCGATCGCTCGCGTCGAGCCGGTGACCCTGACTGCGCTCGGCCGCCGGGTCGAGCTCGACCGCTCGACCATCGGCCGCAATGTCCGCGTGCTCGAGAAGATGGGTCTTGTCGAACTCGGCCGCGGCGAGGACCAGCGCGAAGCCACGGTCACTCTGACCGAGGCCGGCCACAAGGTTCTGGAAGACGGCGCCCCCCTCTGGGACGGCGCCCAGAAATCCCTCGACGACCGCCTCGGCGTCGACTTCATGCGGCAATTGCACGCCGCGCTCGATTCGCTGTGATTTTCTGAAACGTAAGCGGGTATATACCCGCAAATAAGGAACGCCCGATGCCAACCGATCTCGCTGAACACCCGCAACCCATCGGCCTCGCCGCCGCCTTCGCCCGCCGCGGCATCCATTATGGCTGGGCCGTCGCGGCGGTGACCTTCCTCACCATGCTGGTCACCGCCGGCGCCGTCGGCGCGCCCGGCGTGCTAATCCTGCCGCTGCAGAAGGAATTCGGCTGGGCGACCTCCGAGATCTCCTCGGCGCTGGCCGTCCGGCTACTGCTGTTCGGGCTGATGGCGCCCTTCGCTGCCGCCTTCATGAATCGCTTCGGCGTCCGCCCTGTTGCCCTGGTCGCACTCAGCCTGATCGCGGCGAGCATCATCGGCTCCTTCTTCATGACGCAGCTCTGGCAGCTGGTGCTGCTCTGGGGCTTCGTCCTCGGCTTCGGGACCGGCCTCACAGCGATGGTGCTCGGCGCCACCGTCGCGACCCGCTGGTTCGTGCAGCGCCGCGGCCTGGTCGTCGGCCTGCTCACCGCCAGCACCGCGACCGGCCAGCTCGTCTTCCTGCCTTTGCTCGCGGCATTGACCGAGCAGGTCGGCTGGCGCGCCGCCATGACCTTCGTGCTCGGCATGATCGCGCTCGCGGCGCTCGGTATTCTCGCTCTGATGCGCGACCGGCCGGTCGATGTCGGCCTAGCCCCCTATGGCGCAACGCAGATCGTGCCGGCCCCTGCGCAGCCCGCCAGCCTCGGAGCGATGCTCGCCTCCCCGATCGTGGCGCTGCGCGATGCGGCGAAGACCAGCACCTTCTGGATCCTGTTCGGCACCTTCTTCGTCTGCGGCGCCAGCACCAACGGGCTGGTCCAGACCCATTTCGTCTCGCTCTGCGGCGATTACGGCATGGCGGCGGTGACGGCTGCGAGCGTGCTCGCGGTGATCGGCATCTTCGACTTCCTCGGCACGGTCGGCTCCGGCTGGCTCTCGGACCGCTATGACAGCCGCTGGCTGCTGTTCTGGTATTACGGCCTGCGCGGGCTCTCGCTGCTCTTCCTGCCCTTCACCGACTTCTCCTTCTACGGCCTCTCGATCTTCGCGATCTTCTACGGGCTCGACTGGGTGGCGACCGTGCCGCCGACGATCAAGCTCGCCGCCGACCGCTTCGGCGAGAAGGCGACGCTGGTCTTCGGCTGGATCTTCACCGGCCACCAGCTCGGCGCCGCCTTCGCCGCCTATGGCGCCGGCTTCAGCCGCACCGTCTATGACAGCTACCTGCCGGCCTTCTTCATCGCCGGCGCGCTCTGCCTCTTCGCCGCCGGCTTTTGCATCATGATGCGCGGCGGCGAGCCCAAGCCCATACCTGCGGCCGCCTGAACGGAGACCCGCGATGACCTCCCTGCCCTATCGCAGCGCCCTGATCGTCGGCGCCGGCTCCGGCATCAGCGCCTCGGTTGCGCGTGCGCTCGCGGCGCAAGGCGTCAAGGTCGGCCTCGCCGCCCGCAACACCGAAAAGCTCGCCGGGCTCGCGGCGGAGATTGGCGCCGCGACCTTCCAGGTCGATGCCGCCGATCCGGCCGCCGTCGCCAGCCTGTTCGAGGCTGCCGACGCCCAAATCGGCGAGCCCGACGTCGTCATCTACAATGCCAGCGGCCGGCTGCGCGGGCCGATCGCCGAACTCGATCCCGCCGCGGTCGCCCAGGCGCTCGCCGTCACCGCCTATGGCGCCTTCCTGGTGACGCAGCAGGCGGCGAAACGCATGCAGCCGCATGGCCGCGGCGCCATCCTGCTGACGGGCGCGACCGCCGGCATCAAGGGCTTCGCGCTGTCGGCCCCCTTCGCCATGGGCAAGTTCGCCCTGCGCGGCCTCGCCCAGAGCGCCGCCCGCGAGCTTGGACCGAAGGGGATCCATGTCGCGCATTTCGTCATCGACGGCGCGGTGCGCAGCACCCGCCACCCGGACACCGATGACGACACGCTCGACCCGGACGCTATCGCCCAGAGCTATCTCGACGTGCTCCTGCAGGGGCGGAGCGCCTGGTCGCTCGAGGTCGAGCTCCGGCCCTGGGTCGAGAGCTTCTGAACCCGCTCAGAGCTTCTCCATCGGCGGCACCTTGAAGGTCTCGACCGTCGAGGCGCCGCCGGCAAGCAGCACTTCCCATTCGGCCTCGGCCTTTACCCGCGCCAGACAGGGCGCGAGCTTGGCCTCGACCAGCCCATGCGGGACGAAGACGAGCCCGTCATCGTCGCCGACGACGAGATCATGCGGCTGCACGGCGACGCCGCCGAAGACGATCGGCCCGTTGACGATGCCGCGCTCCATCGAGGACGGGCCGCGCGGCATGATCCAGCGCGAGAAGAAGACGAAGTCGGGCCATTGCGAGACCGGACCGACATCGCGCACCGCGCCATCGACGACGACGCCGGCGATGCCCTTGCGCCGGGCGGCGCCGCCGAGCAGATCGCCGATCATCGCGGCGTCCTTGCGCCCACCGGCCGCGACGACGATGACGTCGCCGCGCTCGGCGACGCTGATCGCATGATGCACCGGCCCGTAATCGGCCGGCTCGCACCAAGCGGTGATCGCCTGGCCGACCAAGCGCTTGCCTGGGGCGAAGGGCCGTGTCGGCCGGATAGCCGGATCGGCGTGACCGGTGCCGCCGAGCTGGTCGGCGATCACCGAGCTCGGCACCGCCTGCCAGGCGCCGATCAGGGCTTGCGGCAGGCGCGGATGGGCAGGCGTGGCGAGACGGGTCGGCATCGGCGGTTCCTCGGTTTTCTTGTTTATCAGATTCAGGCTGCCCGGCCGGGCCGCTCGGCGAGCAGGCGGCGCACCGCCCGCTCCAGCCGGCGCACGCCCTCGACCAGCACCTCCGGCGAAGAGCGGGTGAAATTGACCCGCATCGCGCTCTTCAGCGTACCTGAGGGATCGAACACGCTCGACGGCACGAAGGCGACGTTCTCGGCCAGAGCGTGGGCATAGAGCGCATCGGTGTCGATCGCCTCATCCTTCGCTCGCATCCAGACGAACATACCGCCCGGCGGCACCTCCCACTCGAACCAGTCGGAGAGATGTGTCGCCGCAGCAGCGCACAGGGCGTCGCGGCGCTCGCGATAGGTCGCGACGATCTTCGGGATGTGCTGCGCCCCGAAATCGCTCTCGATCATCTCCAGCGCGATCGCCTGCGTCAGCAGGCTGGAGGCGATATCGGTCGACTGCTTGGCCAGCGCGAGCGTCGAGATGAGCGACGCCTCGGCCACGACCCAGCCGACGCGCAGGCCCGGCGCCAGGCTCTTCGACAGCGTGCCCAGATAGATCACCGGCCCGGCATAGGCGCCGTTCGGATGGCGCTGTGCGTGGTGGGCGAGAAGGCTCGGCCCGGCCGGCCCATCGAATTGCAGCGGCAGGTAAGGGTCGTCCTCGAGCAGCCAGGTCCCGGCCGCCTCGACCTTGTCGAGCAGAGTGGCACGCTCATCTTGCGGCACCAGCACGCCGGTCGGGTTGGAATAGTTCGGCACGGCATAGACGAATTTTGCCTGGCGTAGCGCCGCATCGTGGCCGGGCGCCTGCAGGCTCCAGTCGAGCCTCTCATAGCGTGGCATGCGCGGGCGCCAGGCGTCGAGCGCGCCGAGATAGGTCGGGAATTGCGAGAGGATCATCTCGCCAGGATCGACCAGCGCCTTGCCGACGAGGTCGAGCCCCTGCATCGCGCCTGTCGTCAGCAGCACATTCTCCGGCCCGAAGCGGCGGCCGGTCGTCGCGCTGAAGCGCTCGGCGATCGCCGCCCGCAGCGCCGGCAGGCCTTCGATCGCGCCATATTCGAGGATCTGCATGCCCCAGCGCGTCAGCGCCCGCTCCTGCGCCGCGGCGATCGCCTCGACCGGATAGATCTCGGAAGCCGGCAATCCGCCGGCGAGGCTGACGACATCCGGCCGCCCGCCGATCGCCATGAACTGCTGGGTGATGCTGTTGCCGGTCGAGAGCCAGCTGGCGAAAGCCGGCCGCCGCGCATCCGATGTCACCATGACGCCTGCACCATCCTCGTTTCGGCCGAAGCGGCCGCTTGTGAAGGTTTAGCACTCTCGAAGCGAGCGAATCCGTGCAATGATCGAGCACATCTTCTAATTGGCGCGACTTATCGCCCAGGAAGAGAAAATATGGAGTGAAACTCGCTCATGATCGAACTGGATCGCATCGACCGGAAGATCCTGGCCGCACTTCAGCAGAATGGCCGCATCTCCAATCTCGATCTCGCCGAAGCGGTCGGCCTTTCGCCGACACCCTGTGCCCGCCGCATCAAGCGGCTTGAGGAGGCCGGCGTCATCGAAGGCTATGCGGCGAAGATCAGCCCGGCGGCGCTCGGCTTCAGCATCTGCGTGATGGTCAGCGTCAAGCTCGCCAAGCAGAGCCCGGACGCCGCCGAGCAATTCATGAGCGCGATCCGCGACCAGCCCGAGATCACCGAATGCCTGCTGGTTACCGGCAATGTCGACTATCTCCTGCGCGTCTGGGTCAAGGATATCGAGGCGCTCCGCACCTTCATCAGCGAGGCCCTGCAGGCGATCCCCTGCGTCGCCGAGACCTCGACTATGGTCATCCTGGATACGCAGAGCTCGAACCGGTTGCTGAACGTCCCCGGTACGGCCCAGGTCCGGAAGGCGCAGCCCGCCCGGTCCGCACGCGAGGCGGACCGGGACTGATGCTGCTCGCGCCTACTTCGCCGCGACCTTGGCCGGCGCCGCCTTATGCACCCGGCCATTGCTCATCACGAACAGCACGCGCTGCAATTCGGTGATGTCCTTGGTTGGATCAGCAGCGACGGCGATCACGTCAGCAGCCTTGCCGGGCTCGAGCGTGCCGATCTGCTTGGAGAGGTCGAGCAGGTCGGCGGCATCGACGGTGCCCATCCGGATGGCGATATCGGCGGGGATGCCGGCCTTGACCATCAGCGCGAACTCCTCGGCATTGTTGCCGTGCTCGCTGACGCCGGTATCGGTGCCGAAGGCGATCTTGACGCCGCCGCGATAGGCGCGCCCGAGCATGTCGAGCATCAACGGGCCGACCTGGCGCGCCTTGTCGCGCACCGCCGGCGGCAGGAAGCCTTCTTCGTCCGCCATTTTCACCACGGTCGCGCCGGCGAGCACGGTCGGGACGAGATAGGCACCGCTCTTCTTGAACAGGGCGATGGACTCGTCGTTGAGATAGGTGCCGTGCTCAACCGAGTCGACGCCGGCTCGCAGCGCCGCGTTGACGCCATCGGCGCCATGAGCGTGCACCGCCACCTTGCGCCCCATGGCATGGGCGGCTTCGACAACGCCTTCGATCTCGTCGTCGAACATCTGCTTGCCGGTGCCGGCCGCCGTGTTGCTGAGCACGCCGCCGGTCGCGGTGATCTTGATCACGTCGGCGCCGCGCTTGATCTGGTTGCGCGCCGCATGGCGGCACTGCTCGCGGCCATTGCAGATATTGTCGCCGAGCTCGGGGAAGACATCCGGTGCAAAGCCGTTGATGTCGGAATGGCCGCCGGTGGCCGAGATCGACTGGCCGGCCGTAACGATCCTTGGCCCGGGCACCTGCCCCTTGCGGATCGCGTCGCGCAAAGCGAGCGCCGGCGCCCCGCGCGAGCCGAGATCGCGCACCGTGGTGAAGCCGGCATCGAGCGTGCGCCGGGCATAGACCACGCCGTCGAGCGCGACGTTCTCGCCGGTCTTCTTGACGCGCTGGAGTTCGGTATCGCGCGCCCGCTCCGAGGTGATGTGGACATGGGAGTCGATCAGGCCCGGCAAGACATAGCGGTCGCCGAGATCGACGACCGTCACCGCTTGCGCCGGCGCGCCGATGCTGTCGGCCGCGACGAAACCGTCCCTCAGCTCCTGGATCAGGCTGTTCTTGATGATCAGGCTGGTCTTGCCGCGGGCCGGCATGCCGGGAACCGCGAGCACCGAGCCCGCATGAATGATCGTCCAACGGTCGCCGGCCGGCGCTTGAGCCAGGGCGGCCGGCGCCAGGACCGCGGTGAACGCGGCAGCGAGCATGATCGCTTTCGACATCGGTTTCCTCCAGTGCAGCGACGTCACCGCCACGCGCCATCCTGCCTGTTGGCAGGGCGTGTTGCGTCGGGTGCGTCGCTTGATCTTGCGCAGGGACCTCCCTGCGGCTGGGCGCAATCTGCGGAGGAGAGCGGAAGACCGTCAATCGACAGGATGGCCGATCACGCATGCCCTGGCCGCAACCCTCGCGTGTCCCGATCCTGGCCACCGCAATCCAGCTCGAGCCTCCGCCCAATGTCGTAGACGACGAGCCGTCCCACTGGCGTTATCTTCGCTGCAGTGCAACAATCGAGATTGCACGAGCACATCAAGACGGCACGGCAGGGAGCGACCATGAACGCGATCGATCCGCTTCGGAACCAGACCCAGCGCGACAAGCCCTGGATCTTCCGGACCTATGCCGGCCATTCCGACGCGTCCGAATCGAACAAGCTCTACCGGACCAATCTCGCCAAGGGCCAGACCGGCCTCTCCGTCGCTTTCGATCTGCCGACCCAGACCGGCTACGACCCCGACCATGTCCTGTCGCGCGGCGAGGTCGGCAAGGTCGGCGTGCCGATCACCCATCTCGGTGACATGCGGGCGCTGTTCGCTGAGATCCCGCTGGCGCAGATGAACACCTCGATGACGATCAACGCGACGGCGGCCTGGCTGCTCTCGCTCTACATCGCCACCGCCGACGAGCAGGGTGCCGACCGAGCCGCCTTGCAGGGCACGACCCAGAACGACCTCGTCAAGGAATACCTGTCGCGCGGAACCTACGTCTTCCCGCCGCGCCCCTCGATGCGGCTGACCACCGACATCGTGGTGTTCACGGCGCGCGAATTGCCGAAATGGAATCCGACGAACGTCTGCTCCTATCATCTGCAGGAGGCCGGCGCCTCGCCGGTGCAGGAGCTCTCCTTCGCCTTGGCGACCGCGATCGCCCTGCTGGAATCGATCAGAGCCCGGCCAGAGGTCGCGCCCGAGGAGTTCGGCAGCGTCGTCGGCCGCATCTCCTTCTTCGTCAATGCCGGCATGCGCTTCGTCACCGAGCTCTGCAAGATGCGGGCGTTCGTCGATCTCTGGGACGAGATCACGCTGAAGCGCTTCAGCGTGCTGGAGGAGCAGCATCGCCGCTTCCGCTATGGCGTCCAGGTCAATTCGCTCGGGCTGACCGAGCCGCAGGCCGAGAACAATGTCTACCGCATCCTGATCGAGATGCTGGCGGTGACGCTGTCGAAGAAAGCCCGCGCCCGCGCCGTGCAATTGCCGGCCTGGAACGAGGCGCTCGGCCTGCCCCGCCCCTTCGACCAGCAATGGTCGCTGCGCATGCAGCAGGTGCTGGCCTATGAGACCGACCTGCTCGAATTCGGCGACATCTTCGACGGCTCGAAGGAGATCGACGCCAAGGTCGAGGCGCTGAAGGAGGCCGCGCTGGAGGAGCTGGCGAAGATCGACGCCATGGGCGGCGCGCTTGCCGCCGTCGAGAGCGGCTATATGAAGATGGCGCTGGTCGAGAACGGCGCCAAGCGCATCGAGGCGATCGAACGCGGCGAGCAAATTGTCGTCGGCGTCAACAAGTTCACCACCAGCGAGCCCTCGCCGCTATCGGCCGGCGACGGCGCCGTCGTCACCGTGCCGGATTCGGTCGAGATCGAGGCGATCGGCCGGCTGAAAGCCTGGCGCGCGGCGCGCGACGGCAAGGCGGTCGAGGCCGCGCTCTCAGAACTCGCCAGCGCGGCGAAAGAAGACCGCAACGTCATGCCGGCCTCGATCGCCTGCGCCAAGGCTGGCGTCACCACCGGCGAATGGGCGCAGACCCTGCGCGAGATCTTCGGCGAATACCGCGCCCCGACCGGCGTCGACACCACCAAGCTCGGCGACGATGCCGGCCTCGCCACCGTCAAGGCCGCCGTCGCCAAGGCGACCGAGCGCCTCGGCCGCCCACCGCGCTTCCTCGTCGGCAAGCCCGGGCTCGACGGCCACTCGAACGGCGCCGAGCAGATCGCGGTGCGTGCCCGCGATGCCGGCATGCAGGTCTCCTATGGCGGCATCCGCCAGACGCCCGAGGAGATCGTGACGCAGGCGAAGGAGACTGAAGCCGATATCATCGGGCTCTCCATCCTCTCCGGCTCGCATCTGCCGCTGGTGCGCGACGTCACCGCCCGCCTGCGCGTCGCCGGCATGGACGTTCCCGTCGTGGTCGGAGGCATCATCCCGCCCGATGATGAGAACGCGCTGCGCAATATGGGCGTCGCCAGGGTCTACACGCCCAAGGATTTCGCCCTCGACGGCATCATCGGCGACGTCGCGGGACTGGCGGCGAAGAAGGGCTGAGTGCTGGGATACTCGCGTTCCCAATAGGTGGGGGCTCGACACAGATCATTGTCATCCCGGACAAGCGGCGATAGCCGCGCCGATCCGGGATCCATTCCTGAGCCTTTCCGAAAGAGGTTCCGGCATGGATCCCGGGTCTACGCTACGCTCCGCCCGGGATGACGCGCGCTAGTAAATCGCGCAAAGCCTGTGATCCGACCGCCGTCCCCAACTCTCCGCCGGCGCGAAAAGCGCTCAGGCTTCCCCAAGCGCGTGCGGATGACTATCGTCCCGAAACTGCTCGATTGCCGCCACAATCCTGGCGCTGATCGAGCTGAAAGGCGGCAGCCGCCAGGGCCGCAAAGGGATTCGCTGAGGAGAGGAATGAGCGCATGCCCGCATGGCTGCAGACCAATTTGACCGGGACCACTATTCGCGCCGCCTTCATCGGCGCCATGGGCCTTGCCCTCGCGGGGCCCGCCGCGGCCCAGACGATGGGCTTCGACCCGAGCGACTTCGGCAAGGTCAGCATGCCGCGCCGGCAGAGCACCGGCGACGCCGCGACCCAGATCGAGAACAACAAGGGCGCCTTCGAGCCGATCGCGGAACTCGATCAGCGCGATCCGCTCGCCAAGATGGCCAAGCCCATCGGGCGCCTCGACATCCTCCTGAAGGACAACAAGACCGGCAAGCAGTCCGGCGCCCACTGCACCGGCGAGCTGCTGCCGGGCGACTATGTCCTCACCAACCACCACTGCCTGCCGCAGAGTGGCGAGATGACGCCGGTGCGCGCCATCATCGTCATGGACTTCCTGACGCAGGACGGCAAAGGCGCCAAGGTCTTCGAGCTCGACCCCAAGCCGGTCGAGTTCAACGCCAATCTCGACTACGCCATCGCCAAGGCGAAGGGTAATCCGACCGCGACCTACGGTTCGGTCAAGCTCGCCGCGACGCCGTCGGGCGGTGCGCCGTCGCTGATGGTGATCCACCACCCGGCCGGCCGGCCGAAGGTGATGAGCCGGTTCCGCTGCATGGCGACGCGCCAGCAGGGCGATGCGGCCGAACTGCGCCATCGCTGCGACACGCTCGGCGGCTCGTCCGGCTCGCTGCTCTATAACGCCAGCAATGCTGGCATCGCCTTGCACAAGCAGGGCGGCCTCGCCCCTAACGACCCGAACAGCTACAACACCGCGACCAGCATGACCGCGCTGCTCCAGGCCAGCCCGCTGCTGCGCAAGATGGCGGGCGCGGGCGGACAGGCCCCGGCCGCGGATGGCGGCGGTTCGGTCGCCTCGGGCGGCGGCCAGGACGACCAGCCGAGCTCGACCGAGCGCAGCAGCCTGCGCGGCTCCGACAATCTCGACACCGACGGGATGAACTCGCTGCTGAAGAACTGAAGCGGGCTTCCGTCATTGCGAGCGAAGCGAAGCAATCCAGGGGACGTAGAGTTCTGCCGCCCTGGATTGCTTCGTCGCTATGCTCCTCGCAATGACGAAATTCAGCCCTGCTCGCCGTGGCTGCGCCCGTAGGGGTTGCGCGGCGGCGAGGTCCAGCCTGCGAGCGTCGCCGGATCGGCCTCGTAGATCTCGACCTTGAGCGGGTGGCAGATTGCGACGTCGCTCGAATGCGTCTGGCCGCAATCGCCGCCTGGGCAGGCCGAGATCGCACCCAGCAGTTCGATCTCGGCGAAGAGCTCGAGGAAGTCGCCCGGCCGGACCGGGCTCGCCTTCATGAAATACTGCTGCGTGTCCCGGGTGAAGCCCGTGCACATGAAGACGTTGAGCACGTCGTGGACGTGATGCTCGACCTCGCGCGCCGGCAGCCCCCTCGCCTGCCCCAATGCACGGGCGAGGTTCGAATGGCAGCAATGATGGTAGTCGCCGCCATCGCCGAGCAGCCGGTGAGTATAGGGGTCGCAGCGCGTGCCGATCACGTCGTGCACGCCGGCGCCGTCCTGGTCGAAGCCATACCAGCCGAGCGTGTCATGGGTGATCGTCGCCATCGGCCGCAGATGCGGCAGGCTGCTCCAGAGCCGGTCGCCCAGCCCGACATGGGTCGCGTTCAGGGCGCGCGTCTTGCCGCTGAAGAAGCGCTCGTCTAGGTCATCCGCGTTCCAGAGATTGAGGTCGCCGACTTGCGGCCCCTCGATGCTGACGACCCGAAAGAAATGCCCCCTCGGTACGCGGAAGCTGCCGGCCTCGCGCGGCGGCACGATGATCTCGTCGCGCTTGGTCAAGGTCTGGCGCGCACGCGCCAGCATCGCCATGTCGGCGCCGGGCAGGCTGCCATTTGGATAGACCACGACAGGTGGCTTGCGCCGGCGCTCATCGGCATCGGTGGGGGCGATCACCTGCGAATCCGTCGTCATGGCCTCTCCGCCGGCTCCTGAGTCTACGATGTCCTGGGATCGCGCTAAACCAGCCCGCTGCTCTTCAGCGTCTGGTAGGCCTTGAGGATTTCCTGCAGCCGGCCTTCGCGCGAGCGGTCGCCGCCATTGGCGTCGGGGTGGAAGCGCTTCACCAGTTCCTTGTAGCGCGCCTTGATCGCGACGCGGTCGGCGCTCTCGTCGAGGTCGAGCGTCTCCAGCGCCTTCTTCGCGAGGACGCCGACCCTGGGCTCGGCCCGCTCCTGCTCGCCGCCGGCGCGGCCTCGGAACAGATTGAAGGCGTCCTGCATGTCCGGCCCGCCGGCTCCGCGCCCGCGCTGCGCCATCCGGGCGGCGCTGGCATTGACGCCGAGCTTCCAGGTCGGCCGGTGGCCGATCTCCTCCTGCTTGGCGTAGGCCGCGAGCGCCTCGTCGTTCATGCCGGCGAAGTAGTTGTAGGTGGCGTTGTAGGCCTTCACATGCTCGAGGCAGAACTGGAAGAACTTGCCTTCCTTGCCGCGTCCCATCGGCGCGCGGAACTCGCCCGCCTTCGCGCAGCCGGGATGGTCGCACCGGCGCGCATCGGCCTCGACCACCTCTTCCGCCTCGGAAGGGCCGATCCTGATCCGGTCGAAAAGGCGCGAGCTGAAGTTCATCGTCTCATGGTTATGCGGGCGGAACGCTGCGCCGACAAGCCGACCGCTGCGCGGATCGCTCCGCGCCTGCAGCAAGCCGATCGCCTTGGCGGCAGCTTGACCCTGATTGCTTAAGGAACCCGGCTCAACCGAAGCGGCCGAGACACCCCCTAAATAGTGCTTCCACGCGCCGAACTCAACGGCCGCAGGCCACATCGCCTCCGGTCGCGAGCGCAAGTCTCGTCCCGCGCGGCACGCGATAGATCGGCGCCTCACCGGACGCCGGCGCAGTCTCCACTACCCCGACGCCGACATGAGAGCCCGGAGAATCCGGCTCCAATGAGGCGGCGATGACATTGGCCCCCGCCTGCGTCATCGGCACGAAGACGGCATTGGCCGGCACGTCCATCCGGCGTGGCCTGAGCTCGATCTTCACCGCCTGGTCCGGATTGATGTTCTCACGGTCGACCTTCTTCACCGGCCCCTTCTGCTCGACCATGAAGGCTTCGACCTCCAGCGTCGCCGGCCCGCCGAGCGCGCAGGTCGCGATGCCCTTGAGCTTGAGCGCATCGAGCGCCGCCTGTCCCGCCGGCAGGACGAGATAGCCCTCGGGCCGCGCCCGGCGGCTCGTCACCGTCACCTTGCGGGAATCGCGGAACTCGACCGGGGTCGGCATGTCCGCTCCGGTTGCCGGATCGACCAGCGGGATCGCGACCGTCTCGGTGGCGATGCGATGAGCGACGATCAACTCGCCCTGGTTACCGGTCAGCTCCGCCCGCGCCGTCTTCACCGCATCCAGCGCGACCTTGTCATTGGCCGCGACCGTGTCGAGCACCGAGCGTGCGATGACGTAATGGGTGGCGATGCGGCGCTCCAGATTCTCCAGCTGCAAACCGACGCCGCGCGTCTCGATCAGGAAGGAGACCGCGCCGGAAAGCCCGAACAGATTGCGCGCGATGCCCGGCGCATTGCCGCCCATCGAGACGAGCTTGTCGTCCTTGCGGTAGCTCGTGGTGAAGTACCAGAAGGAGGTCAGCCCCTTCTCCGCCATCGCCTTGTCCATGGCCGGCTTGACCAGTTCGGCGGCGATCGCGGTCGTCGGGGCCGGCACCGCCGGGTTGGTGGCGTAAAGGATCATCGCATCGGCGGCGTTGAGCCCACCGAACTTCTCCAGCCAGCGATTGGCCACCGAGAATTCGTGCACGTCGACGATCACATCGGCCGGCAATTCGGCGAGCTTGGCATGCAGCGCCTTGGTCTCCGGCAAGGTCAGCAGCAGATGGTCGCGGTTGAGATCGAAGCCGCTGGCGCCCGGCCGCTTGTCGGCCGCAGCGCCATCGGGATTGCTGCGCGGCACGATCACCACGACGAGCCTGTCAAGCACGGCGCCGAGATCGCCGAGCGCTAGATCATGCGCCAGCGCCAGCATCGCCTCGGCCCCGGCCGGCTCGTTGCCATGCTGCTGGCCGACGAACCAGACGACCGGCCGCCCCAGCGCCTTCAGCGCGGCAGGGTCCTTCAGCCCCTCCTTCGAAAACATCAGGTAAGGCAGGTCACGGCCCTGCTGCGACTTTCCGAGCGAGCCGAGCACGACGCGGCCGGGGGCCTTGGCGGCGAGATCGGCGAGGAAGGCTTCGAGTTCGTCCTGCGTCGTCAGACCGGGTGTGCCGCGCGTCAGCGCCGGCGTCGCGAGCGGGATCGGCACCGGCTTGTAGCGCGCCAGCACCGCCTCGCTCTGCTTGTAGTCGGCGACGCGTCCTTCGTCCTGCGCCAGCGCGGGACCTGCAGCGAGAGAAAGCGCCAGGGCCAGCATCCGCCAGATCGTCACCATCACCGCCTCCGACAGAAAGACGCGTTCCCGCCCTGCCCGTCAGCGACTATGAGACTGCCTCGGAACCCGAGCAAGCAACCTGAGAGAAACCCGCATGCCGACCATGGCCGACCGGATCGCCGGCAAGCTCACCACTGAGCTTGCGCCCGAGCATCTCAAGGTGATCGACGAATCCCACCAGCATCACGGCCATGCCGGCTGGCGCGAGGGCGGCGAGACGCATTTCCGCGTCGAGATCGTCTCGCCTGCCTTCGCCGGCAAGAGCCGACTGGAGCGCCATCGCCTGGTCAATGCCGCGCTCTCCGAAGAGCTTGCCGGCGGCGTGCACGCGCTGGCGATCGCGGCGCGGGCGCCGGGCGAGGGGTGAGCCTCAGGCGGCTTTCCGTTCCGGCGCGGCCAGATAGATCGCTGTCGAGACCAGCAGCAGCGCGGCAAAAACCCAGTGCATGTTGGCGAAGGCCAACGCCGCGCCCTGCCCCGCGGCGCGCTGCGCCGCCACGAACCAGCCGGAGCCCCATTGGATCAGCCCGGCTCCGGCGATGAACAGGAAATTGACGAAGGTCATGCCGCGCCCGACCAGATGATCGGGGAAGAAGACGCGCGCATGCGCCATCAGGATCGCATAGGTAAAGCCGGTTCCACCGATGATCGCAAAGAGCAGGATGGCGCCGGCCAGCGACTGGGCACCGATCAGCGCCAGGAGCGCGAAAGCGACGCCCGTGGCCGCGGTCCCCCAGGCGACCAGCGGCTTGCTGCGGCCGGCCCGCTTCTGCAGCGCGCCATAGACGAAGGCGCCGGCGATCATGGTCGTCGCCATGCCCAGCGTCGCATGGCCGGCGGCGATGCCATCGAGCCCATGGACCTGCGTCATATAGGGCGCGATCCACAGGCCGCGCGCCGTCACGATGATCGCGTAGCCGACAAGGGTGATCGGCGCGAGCAGCCAGAGCGGCCCGATCGCGGCGATGCTCCTCAGCCCCTGCAGCAACCCCTCATGCTTGCCCGAAGCGTCGGTGACCTCGGGCGGATCGCGCACCAGCAGGGCCGCAAGCACGGTGGCGAGCAGGAAGGCCACGGCGAAGGCGAGCATGGTCGGGCGCCAGCCATAGGCTTGCGCCGCCAGCGCCAGAGGCGCGGCGCCGACAAGATTGCCGAGCGAGCCGAGGCCGATGAAGATCGAGGTTAAAAGGCCGAAGCGCGCCGGCGGCTCCGTCCGGGCGAACAGATAGAGCGACGACATGAAGATCGGCGAGCAGCCGATCCCGACCAGCGCCATCGCCACTGTCGCGACATCGGCATTGCCGGCCTGCGCGAACAGGAAGGCGCCGACGCTGCCGATCGCCATGGTCACCGCCACCGTCCGGCGCGGCCCGATCCGGTCTAGCGCCCAGCCGACCGGGAATTGCGCCAGCGCGAAGGCGATGAACCAGGCGGCGCCGAGCAGGCCGAACTCGGCCGGCCCGATGCCGAGGTCGCCCATCACCGGCGCGGCGATCACGCTCAGGAAGGAGCGATAGAAGATCGACAGCACATAGGCCGGCAGCAGCGCGAAGAAGATGATCACGCCGCCCTCCGGCCCATATCAGATCGGCCCCCAACGTGAGTCCGTGGGCAGGCCTCGCGTCACTTCACCCGCTCGAGCACCGAGACGTAGTTCGCGACCGCGGCGCCGCCCATGTTGAAGATGCCGCCGAGGCGGGCGTCCTTCACCTGCATGCCTTCCGGCGCTTCGCCGACGAGCTGCATGGCGCTGAGCACATGCATGGAGACGCCGGTCGCGCCGATCGGATGGCCCTTGGCCTTGAGGCCGCCGGAGACGTTGACCGGCAGCTTGCCGTCCTTCTGGACCCAGCCTTCCTTGACCGCACGGGCGCCGTCGCCCTCCTTGGTCAGGCCCATCGCCTCGTATTCGATCAGCTCGGCGATGGTGAAGCAGTCATGCGTCTCGACGAAGGAGAGATCGTCGAGCGCGACGCCTGCATGGGCCAGCGCCTGCTGCCAGGCGCGCGCGCCGCCCTCGAACTTGAGGATGTCGCGACGCGACAGCGGCAGGAAGTCCTGGACATGAGCCATGCCGCGGAAGCCGACGGCGCGGCGCATCGTCTTGGCGGTCTCCTCATCGGCGAGCACCAGCGCGGCGGCGCCGTCCGAGACCAGCGAACAGTCGGTGCGCTTCAGCGGGCCGGCGACGTAAGGGTTCTTCTCGCTCTCGTCGCGGCAGAAGGCGTAGCCGAGATCCTTGCGCATCTGAGCGTAGGGGTTGGCGACGCCGTTCTTGTGGTTCTTCGCCGCGATCATGGCGAGCGCGTCCGACTGGTCGCCATGGCGCTGAAAATAGGACGAGGCGATCTTGCCGAAAACGCCGGCAAAGCCGCCCTGAACGTCGCTCTCCTGCGCGAGATAGGAGGCCTTCAGCAGGTTCTTGCCGATCTCCGGGCCGGGCGTCGTGGTCATCTGCTCGACGCCGACGACCAGCACGACCTTGGCGGCGCCGGCCTTGATGGCGCGCACGCCCTGATGCACCGCGGCCGAGCCGGTGGCGCAGGCGTTCTCGACGCGGGTCGCCGGCTTGAAGCGCAAGGCCGGATCAGCCTGCAGCACGAGCGAGGCGGTGAAGTCCTGGGCCGAGAAGCCGGCGTTGAAATGGCCGAGCACGATCTCGTCGACCTGGTCGGCAGTGATGCCGGCATCGACCAGCGCATCGGTCGCGACGCGCACGATCAGGCTCTCGACCGTCTCGGTGTCCTGCTTGCCAAAGGGCGTGTGGGCCCAGCCGACGATTGCAGCGCTCATGGCCTTCTCCTCGCTAATGTGCAGATACACTATATCTGCGCCGGCGCAGTCGCGGCCACAAGCCAGCAAGCGCGCATTCCTCCTGTGCGAGGAAAGGCCAACGAACCCGGTCTGAGTCAAGCCGAACCATGGTCTTCCGTAAGCGCGCGGAGGCCAGCCCTGCGGTCAGGACATGGCGAACGTACGCCTGGCCCGGCCGCTCAGCGAGCCGCGCGAGGCCAGTATGTCAGTGCAGCTGCTTCTCGATCGCCGAGAGCGCCTTGTCTTTGCGACAGGCCGAGAGCGGCCGCGCCTTGGCGGAGACGATCTCGAGGACGTTCTTCTCCTCGGCGTCGACCTTCACCGTCATGCAGGCGCAGCCATAGCCATAGCTGCCATTCCCGCTCTTGCGCCATTCACCGGCCTTGTAGGGCGGCGGCCAGTCGCCCTTCGCCTGATGCCCGCCCTGCACGGCGATCGTCCACTCGCCATCCTTGTCGTAGAGCGAGGCATTACCCGGGGTTGGATTGTCGAGCCAGCCGCAGCGCTGCTCGCTGCCCGGCTGCTGTGCCATGGCGATGCTGGCGCCGAGGCTCAGGACGACCGCGGCTGTGGCGAGTACTGGGCGGATCACAGGAAGGGCCTCGACTGGCTGGTGAAGCGGGCTCCCGGCAGCGGCATGCCGGCGAGGCTGGAATCGATCGGCGGCGCGAAGGTGATCGGCCGCTGCGGCCCGGCCGCCAGCAGCACGGCCTCGAACACCTCGGCGATCGCGGCGATGTCCTTGGCGTGGTCGGAGCCGTTCACCATCGCGCGCGCGCCGACATAGTTGCGCGCCTTGCCGCTGAAATAGGTCGAGAACTTGCGGCCATTGGCGAAGCCGTCGCCGGTGAGCATGCCATGCGACATCACCGCATAGGCGATGGCCGGCGTCTTCACCAATTCCGGGTCGAGCAGCAGGTTGAGCCCCTGGCCGATGGCGACGCCGGTCGTGGCATAGTTCGACCACCAGGTCAGCTGGACATAGCCGCGCCCGAAATAGGCGAGCTCGGCGCCGGTATCGTCATTATAGGCCTTGACCGCGGCGCCGCCGTCGACCGTGCCCATCTTGGCACCCTTGGTCAGCTTGGAGACCACGCCGCCTGCCGTGATCTTGAACTGGTCGCCATCCTGCTCGGTGACGCGGACGCTGCCATCCGCGAGCTTCGCGACCTTGACCGGCTCGTGATATCTGCGCCCCTTGCCGTGGCCGACCTCGTCGACCGGCGCCATCGTCATCAGCCAGGCGCGTCGCTTCAGCATCACGGCGTTGCCGGCCTTGTCGACCAGCGGCTTGCCCTTCTTGTTCTTGGCCTGGACGAACCGGGTGACCGGGCTCGTCGTCTCCCAGGCGACGGTCGCCAGCATATAGGCGGCCCAGCGCACATCGGTGATGCTGGTGTCCCGGTTGATCAGGCGCAGCAGCACCAGAAGGTCGGGAATCGCATTGGCGTTGTAGCGCGGCTTCTTGCCGAAACGGTCCCGGAACTCCCGTTCGAAGATGCGCTCATCATAGGTCCCGACATAGTGATAGTTGGCCGCCATCATCCATCTCCGTAAGCCCGCCGCTTCGGGCCTACGCAGCGACTGCGACAAATCCGTGTCTCGGTTTTTAAATCGCCAGCAGAAGTAGAGCGCCGACACCGGTGACGATCATCGCCATGCCCAGGAGCTCGCGCCAGCTCGTGCCTTCCGAGAAGATCCGGCGCGAGGCGATCTGCGCCAGCGGCACCTCAACCAGCCCGAGCGTGCGGACATTGGCCGCCGTCGTCAGCGAGAAGCCGATGAACCAGCATTGCGACGCGGCAGCGCCGAGAAAGCCGGCGGCCAACGAGCGGCGCCAGTTGCGCAGGCTGAGCATCAGCGCGGCGCGATTGGCGACGAGCATGTAGAGCGTCAGGATCAGGGTCTGCAGGGCGAGACCGAGCGCCAGGATCGTGGTCGCCCGCATCAGGAAATGCCCCTCCGGCAGGGCCTGGATCGCGCCGCGGAAGCCGATCGCGGAAAGCGCGAAGGCGGCGCCCGCGCCGATCCCGAGCGCCGCCGGGCGCATGCCCGCTGCGCTGAGCTTGTCGCCGGGCTTCCACGACATCAGCACCACGCCGGCGGTGGCGACGACGATCGCCGCGAACTTCGCCCAGCCCAGCGCATCGCCGAGCAGCGCCGCCCCGAACAGCGCGACCTGCACCGGCTCAGTCTTGGTGTAAGCGGTCGTCACGGCGAAGGAGCGCTCGCGCATCGCCGCCAGCATCAGCGCGGTGGCAAGGATCTGCGTCAGCGCGCCGAACACGGCGAAGCCGAAGGCGCGTAGATCGGGCATCGGCGGCAGGGCGCCGCTGGCGATGCAGACCAGGACGAGGAAGAGCAGCGCGAAGGGCAGTCCGAACAGGAAGCGCACCTGCGTCGCGCCGACCACGCCGATCACCTCGGTCAGCGAGCGCTGGGTCAGATTGCGTGCAGTCTGGAGCAGCGAGGCGGCGAGCGTCACCGGTATCCACAGAAGGCTGAAGCTCACGCGCGAAGACCCCGACGAAAAAGCACTTCATTGCTTTGGACCGCGATGCGGCGCTAGGCAAATCACCCGAGGAAGGGTAGGTATGCATCATCAGCGAGGCAGGATTGTCGCCCGCCGTCTCGAAAATGCCTCACGCGTCGCGTTGAAGCCCTCAACCCACGTCAAGACAAGTTCCAGATGACCGCACTCCGCTTCGCCGCCGGCGCCACGCTCGCCTCGCTCCTGTCTGTCGCCGCTCCGGCCCTGGCCGGCACGAGCATCGTCGTCGACGCCTCGAGCGGCGCCGTCTTGTCGAGCGAGAACCCGACCCAGGCCTGGCATCCGGCCTCCACCACCAAGATGATGACGCTCTATCTCGCGCTCAAGGCCGTGCGCGAGGGCAGGCTCGGATTGGAGACCGCGATCCCGGCCTCGAAGCTCGCCGCCAGCCAGCCGCGGGTGAAGGTCTACATCAAGGCCGGCCAGGAGATCACGCTCGACAACGCCATCCGCATCATGATGGTGAAGTCAGCCAACGACATCGCCTATGTCATCGCCGAGGGCGTCGGCGGCAATGTCGAGACCTTCGTCTCGATGATGAATGCCGAGGCCCAGCGGCTCGGCATGAACGACACCCATTTCGTCAACCCGAACGGCTGGCATCATCCCGACCAGCAGAGCAGCGCCCGCGACCTCGCCGTGCTCGCCATGGCGCTGATGAGCGAGTTCGGTCGCTATTCCGATTACTGGAACACCGGCGCCGTCCAGCTCGGCAAGCAGGTGCTCAACAACACCAACGGGCTGGTCGGCCGCTATTACGGCATCAACGGCATGAAGACCGGTTTCGTCTGCGCCTCCGGCTTCAATGTCGTCTCCACCGCCTCGCGCAATGGCCGCACCCTGATCGCCGTCGTCATGGGCGCGAGTTCCGGCGCCGAGCGCACCGTCAAGGCGGCGCAGCTGCTCGATGAGGGCTTCGGCAAATGGGGCGGCTTCGGCGGCGGCAACGTCGCCAGCATGCCGTCCGGCAATGGCGGGCGCGCCTACAGCGTCTGCGACAGCGTCCGCCGCGGCGGACACGCGCTGGGCGACGATGCCGAGACCTCCGGGCCGATCTCCTTCATCTCGACCAATAGCGGCATCGGCGGCAATGCCGAAGGCACCTCCGACCGCTTCGCCGCGGCCGTGCCGCAAGGCGGCTCCTCCGGCTCGGTGCTGACCCGCGCCCCTTCCGGCCGCATCACGCTTGGCCCGCGCGTCAAGTTCGACCCGATCCAGGTCTCTTTCGGCCGCACGCCGGGCTCGGCCTCGGCCCCGCTCGCCGCCAATGTCGTGGCCAAGCCCGACACCCAGGTCGCGCGCGAGACGATCCAGCCGGGTGCGCCCGTCGCCGCCGGCCTCGTCGCCGGCAACCGCACCTTCTCGCGCAACGGCGCGATCCCGCCGTCCTCCTCCGCCTTCGCGCCGGTCGCTCCGACGCCGGAAGAGCGGCCCGCCGCGGCGGCGCTCGGCTCCGGCCCGATGCGCCTGCAAGGCGCGATCCAGCCCGGCGCCGCGACGCCCGCCAGCCTGCGCCCCGGCGCAGCCGCCGGCATCAAGGCCGCGAACAAGCCGGCCGGCAAGCCGCTGCTGACCAAGCCAAAGCAGGAGAAGGCGGAACCGGCCAAGGCCAAGCCGAGCCAGGCGCAGGCCAAGCCGCTCGCCAAGCCGCCGGCCCGGCCGGGCGCCAAGCCGGCCGCCAAGCCCGACAGCAGCAAGCCCGACGCCTGATCCGGCGGCGTGACGTGCAGGAGCGCAGCGCCTCCTCGGCCCAGCATGGCCTGGCGTTGGCGCTCGCCTCCGCCGCCGCCTTCGGCACCAACATCGTCAGCGCCCAGCTCGCCGGCCATGCCGGGCTGAGCGGGCCACTCATCGTCTTCTACCGCGTCTTCCTGATGCTGGCGCTCGTCATCGGCGCGGCCCTGATCTGGCGTGCCAGCCTCGTCGTGCCGCGCCGGCACTGGTCGGCGCTCGGCCTGTTCGGCCTCAGCACGGCGCTCACCGCCTGCGCCTATCTCTCCTCGGTGTCCTTCCTGCCGATCACGGTGGCCGCCGTGGTCTTCTACACCTTTCCGATCCTGATCGTGCTCGCCGAGCCGTTTCTGACCCCGGCCCGCTTCAGCCTCGACCGGGTGGTGATCGCCCTCGTCGCCTTTCTCGGCGTCGCCATGGTGGTCGGGCCCGACTGGCACGGGCTCGACCCGCGCGGGCTGGCACTCGCGCTCGCCGCGAGCGTGCTGGCCGCGGTGCAGTTCTTCTCGGCGGCGCGTTGCGCCGACACCGGGACCGTGCCGAAGCTGTTCTGGTCGCATCTCGTCATCCTGCCGGTGACGCTGGCGATCCTCGCCATCACCGGCCTGTTCCAGGCACCCTCGGCGCTGATGCTCGCGCCGGTCGCGGTCGCGATCACGATCGGCGGCTACCTGATCGGCTTCCTGCTTCAGGTGATGGCGCTCGCCCGCATCGCGCCCGGGCCGGCCGCGCTCGCCTTCTGTGGCGAGCCGGTGTTCGCCGTGGCGATCGCCGCCGTCTTCCTCGGCGAGCGCGTCGGCTCGCTGCAATATGCCGGCGGCGCCCTTGTCGTCGCCGCGATCATCGCCAATGTAATATTGGAACAAAAGCGAGCCCGCCGATTGCCGGCGGTGGCCGCGACCGGAACCTGAGCCCCGATGTCCGAGCAGCCTGTCCGCCCCGAGCCGATCCCGCTGACGCTGCTGACCGGCTTCTTGGGCGCCGGCAAGACCACGCTGCTCAACCGCCTGCTCAAGGATCCGGCGCTCGCTGACACGGTGGTGCTGGTCAACGAGTTCGGCGAGATCGGCCTCGACCACCTCTTCGTCGAAGGCATCGAGGACGGCATGATCCTGCTCGCCTCGGGTTGCTTGTGCTGCACCATCCGCGACGACCTGATCGTCACCCTCGAAGATCTGTTGCGCCGGCTCGACAATGGCCGCGTCGCGCCTTTCAGACGCCTGATGATCGAGACCACCGGACTCGCCGATCCCGCCCCGGTCCTCAACGTTTTGATCAACCACCCCTATCTTGCCATGCGCTTCAAGCTTGACGGCGTCGTCACCCTGGTCGATGCGGTCAACGGCATGGCGACGCTCGACGTTCATCCGGAGGCGCTTCGGCAAGCGGTCGCCGCCGACCGGCTGGTGCTGACCAAAACCGATATCGCGACCGATGCAGAGGCCGTGGCCGCACTGCGCAAGCGCCTCGGCGAGCTCAATCCGGGCATCGAAATCCTCGCGCCCGACGCCCCCGCCGATGCGATCGTCGGCGCCGGCCTCTATGACATCGCCGAGCGCCCGGGCGACTTGCGGCGCTGGCTCGCGGCCGAGGCGCTGGACGGGCACGACCATCACCACCACCACGATCATGGCGACGCCGGGCACCACCATCATCACGGCGGCCACGGCCATCATCACCACCACGACGTCAACCGCCACGACGCCAGCATCCGCGCCTTCACACTGACGGCCGAAGCACCGATCCGCGAGGCGACCTTCGACCTGTTCTGGACCCTGCTGCGCTCGACCCATGGCGCGAAGCTGCTGCGGCTGAAGGGGCTGGTCGCCCTCGCCGAGCATCCGGAAGGGCCGCTGCTCGTCCATGCCGTCCAGCAGATCCTGCATCCGCCGGTGCTGCTGCCGGCCTGGCCCGATGGCGACCATCGCTCCCGCCTCGTCCTGATCGTCAAGGATCTGGAGGAGGAGACGGTCGCGCGGCTCTGGTCGGCTTTCCTCGGCCGCCCCGCACCCGCCCAAGCCGAGGCTCATCACCACCATCACGCCTGAGGAGCTCGCCGGCCCGCTTCTTGGTTCGTCACGCGCAGACCCCTGCCCCGCCCCACGCCCACGTGCCGATCCGGCACGGAAGCGCACCGAAGCGGGGCGAGCCGCGAAAGGGCTGCGCCATGCCGAACCTCGCCGCATACCCGGTTGCGCCGGGCGAGACGACGTTGAAGCAGAGCGTTGCCGCTAGCCCGGCCGGCCTGGTGATCGAGCGCCGCCCGCTCGCCGCCTGCGCCGCTATCGAGACAGAATGGCGCGACCTCGCCAGCCGCGCCATCGAGCCGACCCCGTTCTGCGAGCCCGATTTCGCCCTGTCCGCCGCACAGCATCTCGTCGACTTCCGCGACATCTCCGTGCTGCTGCTCTGGGATGGCCCGGCCGCCTCACGCCGCCTGCTCGGCTTCGTGCCGGTCCGCCTCCGGCGCAGACTGCTGGGCCATGACGAGCTGATCGGCTGGAGCAATCCCCGGCTCGGCCTGGCCACGCCGTTGATCGACATCGATCAGGCGGAGCGCGTCGTCGCCGCCTTGCTCCACGTCCCCGGTCGCTGGGGCCTCGCCAATACGCAGAACCTGCAGCTGAATCGCCTCGACCTCGACGGCCCGCTTCTGAACAGCCTGTTGCGGGTCGCCGAGCACACCGGCCACACCACCGCGCTCGAACCGGCACCGGCGCCGCTGGCCGTCGCGGACAGGCCCGATCTCGCCGCTCTCCGCCATGGCCTGTCACGCCATGGCAAGCTCTCCTTCGCCGAGTCCGGCTCGCGTCAGGAGCTGCGCGACATGGTCGAGCTACATCTGGCGCTCGAAGCCTCGGGCTCGCTGGCGCGCGCCGGCGGCGCCGCGCTCCAGGACATCCGCGAAAGCGCCTTCCTGCGCGCCATGACCCGCAATCTGGCGCGCAGCCATCGCTGCCGCGTCGGCCTGCTGAGCCTTGACGAGAAGCCGATCGCCGGCGCGATCCTGATCGGCAAGAGCCCGCGCCTCTGGCTCTACTCGGGCTCGCAGGACGAGCGCTTCGCCAGCTTCGCGCCGCTGGCGCAGCTCATCGCCTGGCTCGGTCGGCGCGGCCGCCAGCGCGAGATTCTCGCCGACCTGCCCGGCCTCCACGCCGTCACGCTGTCGCAGCGCCTCGGCGACATCCGCCTCTCCGTGACGGCGAAAGCCACGCGCCGTGCGACGCCGCTCACCCGGCGTCGCGCAGCAGCCGCCTGATGATCTTGCCGGTGGTGGTCATCGGCAACTCCTCGCGGAATTCGATCTCGCGCGGATATTCATGCGCCGCGAGGCGCTCGCGCACAAAGCCCTGGATCTCCGCGACGAGCTCCTTCGACGGCGAGTAGCCCGGCTTCGGCACGATGAAGGCCTTGACGATCTCGGTCCTCAGCGCATCGGGCTTGCCGACCACCGCCGCGAGCGCCACCGCCGGATGGCGCAGCAGGCAATCCTCGATCTCGCTCGGTCCGATCCGATAGCCGGACGAGGTGATGACGTCGTCGTCGCGGCCGACGAAGCGGATATAGCCCTGCGCATCCTGCGAGCCCTGGTCGCCCGTCGTCATCCAGTCGCCGATGAACTTGGCTTCCGTGGCCTCGGGCTTGCGCCAGTAGTGCAGGAACATCACCGGATCGGGCCGGCGCACCGCGATCTGCCCCTCCTCCTCCGGCTCGCAGATGCTGCCATCGGGCCGGATCACCGCGACCTCGTGGCCCGGCACCGCCTTGCCGATGAAGCCCGGCTTGACCACGCCGATCGCGGCGCAGGAGGCGAGCACGAGATTGCACTCGGTCTGGCCGTAGAATTCGTTGATGGTGAGGCCCAGCTTCTCGCGGCCCCAGGCCAACGTCTCGGCGCCGAGCGATTCCCCGCCCGAGGCCACCGTGCGCAGCTTGAGGTCGTAGCGGCCGCGCGGGTTCTCCACCGCCCGCAGCATGCGTAGCGCCGTCGGTGGAATGAAGCAGTTGCGCACACCGAGATCGGCCAGCAGCCGGAAGGCCTCGTCGGGATCGAACTTGGCCGCCGGCCGCGCCACGATCGGGACGCCGTGATGCAGCGCCGGCAGCAGGTTGTTGAGCAGGCCGCCGGCCCAGGCCCAATCCGCCGGCGTCCAGAGCAGATCGCCCGGCTGCGGCAGGAATTCATGCGGCATCTCCACGCCCGGCAGATGCCCGAGCATGACGCGATGGCCGTGCAGCGCGCCCTTGGCATTGCCGGTGGTGCCGGAGGTGTAGATCATCAGCGCCGGATCGTCCGGCCCGCTATCGACCGGCGTGAAATCGTCGCTTTCAGTCTCCAGCAGGCGCGCGAGCCCTTCGGCCTTTCCGTCCGGACCGTCAGCCGAGATCGCCAGTTCGAGATCGGGGAGCGGCTCTTCGATCTGGGCGAGCTTGGCGAGCCCGGCAGCGTTGGTGATCAGCGCCTTCGCCCCGCAATCGCGCAGGCGATAGGACAGTGCATCCGCGCCGAACAGCGCCGCCAGCGGCACGGCGATGGCGCCGAGCTTGTAGGCCGCCATATGCGCGATCGGCACCAGCCGCCCCTGCGGCAGCAGGATCGCGACCCGGTCGCCTTCGCCGACGCCGCGCCTGCGCAGTGCATTCGCAAGGCGGTTCGATTGCGCCCGCAATTCGCCATAGCTGACCGGCAGCACGGACCAGTCGGGCTGGACCTCCAGGATCGCGACCTTGCCGGGATCGACCGCCGCCCAGCGGTCGCAGCAATCGACACCGATATTGTAGCGCTCCGGAATCCGCCAGCGGAAGGCAGCGCGCAGGCGCTCATAATCACGAATGTCAGGCAGCATGCGCAGGTCTCTGGCGAAAAGCGGCGCACGATAGGCGAAGCCTGAAGCCGCTGTCACCATGGCCTAAAGTAAGCGGGCCGCGCGGTTCAGAACGCCCGCTCGGCCTCCGCCGGCAGGAATCCTTCGGCGAAGGCGTTGCCGGCCTTCGCCTTGTCCTTGAACGAGACGGTCAGCCCGATCTGGTCGAGCCCCTTCTGCCAGCGCGCCTTGTCGATGCTGCCGAAGCCGTGCGCCTTGACGCCCGGCGTCATCACATAGTGGTCGAGCGCCATCCTCAGGCGCTCCAGCTCGATCTCGGGACGGGCGCCCTCATTGCGCTGGAGCACGCCGGCGATCGCCGCCTCGGGTTCGGCGACGACGTCCCGGGCGCTGCGCGTGATCGCCCGCAGCAGGCCGCGCACCGCCTGCGGCTTCTCGGCGAGCAGCTTCGGCGAGACGATGACAGCGTTGCCGTAGAGATCGACCCCGTGATCGGCCATCAGCAGCATGACGATATCGTCGGCCGGCACGCCGCGCGCCTTGAGGTTGATCAGGGAGGTGTGGGCGAAACCGAAGATCGCATCGAGCTCACCCGATGCCAGCATCGGCTCGCGCACCGGGAAGCCGATGTTCTCCAGCTTGATCTTGGCATCGTCGATGCCGTTGACCTTCTTGAACACCGGCCATTGCGCGAAGGCGCCGTCGGCGGCGGGGGCACCGAGCTTCTTGCCCTCGAGGCTTTTCGGGTCGGTGCTGATGCCGCGGCTCTTGCGCCCGACGATCGCGAAGGGCGGCCGGTCGTAAACCATCATCACCGCCTTGAGATCGACGGTCGGGTTCTCGTCGCGGAAGCGGATCAGGGTATTCACGTCGCCGAAGCCGGCATCGAAACCGCCGGTCGCCACCCGCGGGATCGCCTCACGCGAGCCCGTGCCGGCCTCGATGGTAACGTCGAGCCCCTCCTCGCGGAAATAGCCCTTATCGAGGGCAGTGAGGAACAGCGCGGCCGGTCCTTCGAAGCGCCAATCGAGTGTGAAGCGCAGCGGGATCGAAGCGGCGGCGACGGGCGCGTTATGCAGCCCAGCCCAGGCGGCAAGGCTGGTTCCTGCGAGAAAACGCCCGAACCCGCGCCGGGAGATCGGCGCGCCAAGCAGGGGCATGGCAACGGACATGGCAAACTCCGGAGCGACCACAGCCGACACGGACGCTAGCGCCTCTCCGACGGAACTCGTGGAGCACCATACCGGAGGCGCAACGCAACCAAGACCTCCCTAGCCGGCAGGTCAAGCGCCAACAGGGCGAGAACGCGGCGAAATCGCGGAAATGGTTACGTTTTTCTGCGGCAGTGCCGCTTCGGTCACAGCGGTAGCGCGCCGTCGGTCTTGACCTCCTCCATCACCGCATAGGTCCGGGTCTCGCGGACGGCCGGCAACGCCAGCAGGACTTCGCCGAGGAAGCGGCGATAGGCGTTCATGTCGGCGACGCGGGTCTTGACCAGATAGTCGAAGCCGCCGGCGACCATATGGCATTCCAGCACCTCGGGAGCCCGCTTCACCGCCGCGGCGAAACGCTCGAACGCGTCCGGCGTCGTCTTGTCGAGATAGACCTCGACGAAGACCAGCAAATGCAGCCCGAGCTTCACTGGATCGAGCGTCGCGCGGTAGCCGGTGATGAAGCCCTCGCGCGCCAGCCGCTTCAGCCGCTCGCCGGTCGCGGTCGGCGACAGCCCGACCTTTTCCGCCAGCTCGACGCCGGCCGCACGGCCATCATTTTGGAGCAGCGCGAGCAGGCGCCGGTCGGTCCGATCCAGAACCGGATTATTCTCTGCCATAATGATTTCCTACAGGAAAAATCGCTATATCTTTGCCGAAATCTCCATTGATATCCAGCCCGCTTGCGATGATTCTGCAGATCATCCCGCCGCCGAGATCCGGAGCTCGTTTCATGGCCGCCCCAGCGCCCGTCTTCCATGCCCCCTATGCCGAGGACGATGCCGCGATCGCCGGTCGCCTGCTCTCGGGCGGCCGCCGCGATCCCCTGGCCAAGGCCAGGATCGACGCCCGCGCCACCGCGCTGGTCGACGCGATCCGCACCCGCAAGGTCGGCTTGGGCGGCATCGAGGAATTGCTGCGCGAGTATTCGCTTTCGACCAAGGAGGGCCTCGCGCTGATGGTGCTGGCCGAGGCGCTGCTGCGCGTGCCCGACGCCGCCACCGCCGACCGGCTGATCGAGGACAAGCTCGGCCAGGGCGACTTCGCCCATCACGAATCCAAGTCGGATGCCTTCCTGATCTCGGCCTCGTCCTGGGCGCTCGGCATCACCGCCCGCATCATCCAGCCGGGCGAGACCCCGACCAGCATCATGGGCAACCTCTCCAAGCGCCTCGGCCTGCCCGCCGTGCGCACCGCGACGCGCCAGGCGATGCGTGTGATGGGCAACCATTTCGTCCTCGGCCAGACCATCGAGGAGGCGCTGAAGCGCGCGCGCTCCGGCTCGGGCAAGCTCTACCGCTATTCCTTCGACATGCTCGGCGAAGGCGCCCGCACGCAAGCCGATGCCGACCGCTATTACGCCTCCTACGCCGACGCGATCGACGCCATCGGCCGCTCCGCCGGCAATGACAAACTGCCGAACCGCCCGGGCATCTCGGTCAAGCTCTCGGCGCTGCACCCGCGCTATGAGGCGACCAATCGCGAGCGCGTGCTGGCCGAACTGACGCCCAAGGTGATCGAGCTCGCCCGCCAGGCCAAGACATACGATCTCAACTTCACCGTCGACGCCGAGGAGGCCGATCGGCTCGAGCTCTCGCTCGACGTCATCGCCGCAGTGATGGCCGATGCCTCGCTCGCCGGCTGGGACGGTTTCGGCCTCGCCATCCAGGCCTATCAGAAGCGCGCCGCCGCGGTGATCGACCACATCGCCGCCCTTGCCGAAGCTTACGACCGCCGGCTGATGGTCCGCCTGGTCAAGGGCGCTTATTGGGACACCGAACTGAAGCGCGCCCAGGAGCGCGGCCTGCCCGACTATCCGGTCTTCACCCGCAAGGCGATGACCGACCTGAATTACGAGGCCTGCGCCAAGCAGCTTCTCGCCCTGCGCCCGCGCATCATCCCGCAATTCGCCACCCACAACGCGCTGACCGTCGCAACCGTCGCCGAGCTCGCCGGCGACGCCGAGAATTTCGAGTTCCAGCGCCTGCACGGCATGGGCGAGGCGCTCTATGAGCGCCTGCTGCAGTCGGATTCCGGCTTCGCCTGCCGCACCTATGCCCCCGTCGGCGGCCATCAGGACCTGCTCGCCTATCTCGTCCGCCGCCTGCTCGAGAACGGCGCCAACTCCTCCTTCGTCTCGGTCTCCGGCGATCCCGACGTCCCGGTCGCGACGCTGCTGGTGCCGCCGGCCGACATCATCGGTTCGCCCAGCGCCGCCCGCCATCGCCGCATCCCGCTGCCGGCCGAGCTCTTCGGTCCGAGCCGCCGCAACTCCGCCGGCGTCGAGCTTGGCGATGCCGCAAGCCTTGCCACCCTCCTCGCCGAGATCCACGCCGCCGCAGCCAAGCCCGTGCCCGAGGCCGTGCCGCTAATCGACGGCAAGCCCGGCTCCGGCACGGCCCGCGACGTGCTCTCGCCGATCGACGGCAGGCCGGTCGGCCGCGTCACCGAGGGCGATGCCGCCAGCGCCGAGAAGGCGATGGCCGCCGCCAGGGCCGGCTTCCATGCCTGGAACGCGACGCCTGCCCGCAACCGCGCCGCCTCGCTGCGCCAGGCCGCCGACCTGATGGAAGCGCGCCGCGGCCCGATCCTGGCGCTACTCCAGTCCGAGGCCGGCAAGACGCTCGACGACGCCATTGCCGAGCTGCGCGAAGCCGTCGACTTCCTGCGCTATTACGCCGCCGAGGCTGAGGCGAAGTTCGCCGTGCCGGCCGCCCTGCCCGGTCCGACCGGCGAGGACAACCGCCTGATCCTGCGCGGCCGCGGCCCCTTCGTCTGCATCGCGCCCTGGAACTTCCCGCTCGCGATCTTCGTGGGCCAGGTCGCCGCCGCTTTGGTCGCCGGCAACAGCGTCGTCGCCAAGCCGGCGCCGCAGACCCCGCTGATCGCCGCGCTCGCGGTGCGCCTCCTCCACGAGGCCGGCATCCCCAAATCCGCGCTGCACTTCGCCCCCGGCGACGGCAAGCTCGGCGCCGCGCTGGTCGCGCACAGGGACGTCGCCGGCGTCGCCTTCACCGGCTCGACCGCGACCGCCCGCGCCATCAACCGCGCGCTCGCCAACAAGGACGGGCCGATCGTCCCGCTGATCGCCGAGACCGGCGGCCTCAACGCCATGATCGTCGACGCCACCGCCTTGGCCGAGCAGGTCGCCGACGATGTCGTCCTCTCCGCCTTCCGCTCGGCCGGCCAGCGCTGCTCGGCTTTGCGCCTGCTCGTCGTGCAGGAGGACGTCGCCGACAAGATGGTCGAGATGATCGAGGGCGCCGCCAGCGAGCTCACCCTCGGCGACCCCCGCCAGATCGAGACCCATGTCGGCCCGGTGATCGATGCCGCCGCCAAGGAACGCCTCGACACCCATATCGCCGCGATGCGCTCCGCCGGCCGCGTGACCTATGCCGGCAAGACGCCGACTCTGCCCGGCACCTTCGTCGCCCCGCACATCATCAAGCTGGACAAGGTCGCGGACCTTACCGCCGAGCATTTCGGCCCGGTGCTGCATGTCGTGCGCTGGAAGGCCGGCCAGCTCGACAAGGTGCTCACCGAGATCGAGGCGACCGGCTACGGCCTGACCTTCGGCCTGCATTCGCGCATCGAGACCACGGTCGAGCTGGTCGTCGACCGGCTCTCGACCGGCAACATCTATGTCAACCGCAACATGATCGGCGCGGTCGTCGGCGTGCAGCCATTCGGCGGCCACGGCCTCTCGGGCACCGGCCCCAAGGCCGGCGGCCCGAACTACCTGCCGCGCTTCGCCACCGAGCAGACGGTGACGATCAACACCGCGGCGGCCGGCGGCAATGCGAGCCTGATCGCGATGGGGGAGTAGGTCTCACGCGTCATGCTCGGGCTTGACCCGAGCATCTCTTGCCGAACGGGCGCTGGTCAGCCCTCTCGTCCTGAGATTCTCGGGTCTGCGCTTCGCTCCGCCCGAGAATGACGACAGCCGGCCGCGGCTCCCCGCGCCCTACTCCGCCGCCCGCGCCGCCGCCTGCTTCAGTCGCGCCAGCGCTTCCTCGGCCCCGGCCTTGACCGCCGGATCAGCCACCTGCCCTTCTGCCGCGACGCGCTCGGCCAGCGCCGCGACGCTGAGTTCGCCGCCGGCGGCGACGAGCTTCAGTACCGCATTCGACAGCACGTTCGGCCAATAGGCCGCGCCGCCCTTAGCCAGCCCCTTGGCCTTGCGGCCCTCGAATTCCTTGGTGAGCTGTTCGGGGGTTTTTCTGGCCATGGCGCTGGGCTTTCTGTGAATCGCTGTTGGCGGGGAGTTTAGCGCAACCCGCCCGGAAAAAGCGCGGGGAACCCTCTCCTGGGAGGAGAGGGCAGGGTGAGGTGTGGGAGATCAGACCAGATCCGCGAGCGCCCACCGCGCGGTCGGTTCAGGCCAACGTTTCCACTCCGAACACCTCACCCCTGCCCCTCTCCTTCCAGGAGAGGGGTTCCCCGCGCCACGCCTTCTACCCCTCCCCCGGCAACGGAATCGCCGCGATCTGCGCCTTGTGCCTGGCGATGCGCCGCTCGGCCTCGTACCAGGCCTCCTTGCCCTCGACGCCCTGGCCGCGCAGGCGGATCGCCTCGTGGAAGGTCGCGCGCATCTCGTCGGAAAGGGCCTGCATGAACGCGCCCGAGCATTGCAGGCTATCCGGCCCGGTGCAGGCCTTGGCCCGCCGGCAATCCTTGCGGCCGCAGAAGCGCCAGCACTGCAGCAATGTCGCGAACTGGCGCAGCATGATCGGCCGCTCGCGCTGGAAGCGCTCGAACTCCTCTTTCGTCGCGCCGCGATGGTCGGGATTGCGAGGCATGGGGTGCTCCTTTCCTGAGGGCTGCGTCCGAAGGCGAAGGGCGCGGGGAACCCTCTCCTGGAAGGAGAGGGCAGGGTGAGGTGTGGGAGATCGCACCAGTTCCGCGAACGCTCACCGCGCGGTTGGGTTCAGGCCAACGTTTCCAGTCCGAACACCTCACCCCTGCCCCTCTCCTTCCAGGAGAGGGGTTCCCCGCGCCAAGCTTTTCCCCGCCCGCAGGCTCATCCTGCGGGCGTTCGCGCATGTGAGGGGCAGCGGAGCGCCGCGAGGCGCTGGGTGGTGATCCGCTTCCGTGAGCTACGGCAGCGGCGCGGATGGATTGAGCCACCATCCGCACGCCCCGTGGCGCTCCGCCAGGCGGCGATTTGAAAACTCCGGGCCGCGCTTCTGTCACACCGGCGTCAGCCGGCGCGGTCTAGCGAGCTCCTCGCGCAAGGATCGTAGTGTCCCCAGGTCGGTTCCCGAAGCCTCCCGGGAGCGAGGCGCAACCCTCGCCCGCAGGCGCCGCACCCACCCCGCCAAACGACATGCCTCCGGATGGCCGCCCCTCGGGGATGGGATGCGGCGGAGTATACGGGAGGTTCGGAGGGCGGGGATAAGTTGGCGGTCTATCCCCACCACGCGCGGGAACCACAACAGAACCCCTCTCCTGTAAGGAGAGGGGCAGGGGTGAGGTGTACGCCGTTGGACCAGCGCCGCGAGCGCCGGCCGCGCAGTTGGGTCCAGGCCAATGTTTCCAGTCCGAACACCTCACCCTGCCCTCTCCTTCCAGGAGAGGGTTCCCCGCGCCCTTCCGTCATGGCAGTTGCTTGCGACGCGCCTTATCCAAGGGAATACAGAAGAGGCCACTACCGTTAAGAGACATCGAAGCAGCCTCTTCCTGCTCAAATATTTGGTTCATAAGCCCTTCCCTTGCTGGACAGAGGCGAACAAACCATGCACCCATAACTAGCGGTTGTGGGGAATGCTCGATGCCTGAAACAGCGGATTCGAAGAGTGCCAAAAAGACCGTCAGCGCCGAGGTAAATAACAAAGCAGATGCATCGGCCTCTCCAAAAACCAGAAGGCCTCCTACTCCGCGCCCTTTTCCAACTGTTTCACTGGAAAAGTCGCTTAGCATAGCAAATGCCATCAAAGACAAAAATGCTGGGAACCCTTGGGCACCAACTCAAGTCGCCAAGGCCCTCGGTATAGGTGAAAAATCTAGCGCGATTGATACACTTTATCGAGCATCAGCTTTGTACGGCTTAACAAGCGGAACTAGAGCTGCGACAGCGATATCGATCGAGAAAATTGGGAGAGACGTTGTCTACGCGCCAAGTCCAGAGGCCGTTTTAAGCGCTCGCCGCCGAGCATTCTTAAACGTTGAACTATTCTCAAAAGTCCTAGAGTATTATAAAGGAAACAAACTCCCGAAATTGAATTTCTATCAAACACCCTTGTAACAGAATTTAATCTACTAAAGGAATTTCATGAATAATTTAGAGAGATATTCCTAGAAAATTGCGATTTTGTACAAATTGGAGCCACATGGAACTCTAGTGCTCTAGAGGGCACCATCGAGCGGCGCTTCTCTGCGCCGAGTGTACCAGCGGTAAAGACGATTGCGGCAGAACACAATACAGATGGCAAAAAATGCTTTGTTATCATGCCCTTCACAGAGAGGAACCCTGCTCGGCCTCGTGTTTTTTTGACGAAGTTTTCGAAAGTCTCATCAAGCCAGCAGCTGTAGCAGCAGGTTTTGACGTAGCGACTGCCAACAAAGATGGCAGCGATGTTATTCAATCCACGATAATCAACGAGTTGATAGATTCAGATATCGTGATTGCAGATTTAACAGATCATAACCCGAATGTACTATTTGAATTAGGAATTAGAATGTCGCAGGAAAAAACCTGTTGCGATAATCAAATCAGCAGACACCGGTCGAATTTTCGATGTCGATAATATGCTTCGCGTTTTTGAGTATAATCCAAATTTGTGGCAAAGCAGTTTGAAGACCGATGTTCCACGATTAGAGGTAAAAATAAGGGCAACTTGGGAGGAGCGCATTCATCGGCGCTCTTACATATCGATACTGCGGACAAAGAACTAAGTCCCACCCACCGCTTGACTCCCCCACCCTCCCCATCCTACGCCCGTCGACGGGACACGCCGCCCCAACGCGGCGCGCCCATCTGCAAGGATGGAGAACATCGATGGCGAATACGATTCCGGCCGCGCGTCCGCGCGTGCCGCATTTCTCGTCCGGCCCCTGCGCCAAGCGCCCCGGCTGGAACCTCAAAGCCCTCAGTGACGCAGCGCTCGGCCGCTCGCACCGCGCCAAGATCGGCAAGGACAAGCTGAAACTCGCGATCGATCTGACGCGCGAGGTGCTGCAGGTCCCGGCCGATTACCGCATCGGCATCGTGCCGGCCTCCGACACCGGCGCCGTCGAAATGGCGATGTGGTCGATGTTGGGCGCCCGCGGCGTCGACATGGTCGCCTGGGAGAGCTTTGGCGAGGGCTGGGTCACCGATGTGACGAAGCAGCTCAAGCTGGCGGATGTGCGCACCTTCACCGCCCCCTATGGCGAGCTGCCGAACCTGAAGAAGGTCGACACGAAGACCCGCGACGTCGTCTTCACCTGGAATGGCACGACCTCGGGCGTGCGCGTCGTCGACGCCAGCTGGATCGCCGATGACCGCGAGGGGCTGACGATCTGCGACGCGACCTCGGCCGCCTTCGCCCAGCGCCTCGACTGGCCAAAGCTCGATGTCGTCACCTTCTCCTGGCAGAAGGTGCTCGGCGGCGAGGCCGCGCATGGCATGATCGTGCTCTCGCCCCGCGCGGTCGAGCGGCTCCTGACCTACAAGCCGGCCTGGCCGCTGCCGAAAATCTTCCGCATGACCTCGGGCGGCAAGCTCTCCGAAGGCATCTTCGCCGGCGAGACGATCAACACCCCGTCCATGCTCGCGGTCGAGGATTATCTCGATGCGCTGGCCTGGGCCAAGAAGGTCGGCGGCCTCGACGGGCTGGTGAAGCGCGCCGACGGCAATGCCCGCGTGCTCGCCAAGTTCGTGCGCGAGAACGACTGGATCGACTTCCTCGCGGTCAAGCCGAAGACGCGCTCGAACACTTCGGTATGCCTCAAGTTCACCGACCCGGCGGTGACGGCGCTGCCGGCCGACGCGCAGGCGGCGTTTGCCAAGCAGGTGGTCTCGATCATCGAGAAGGCCGGCGCCGGCTACGATCTCGGCCATTACCGCGACGCCCCTCCCGGCCTGCGCATCTGGTGCGGCGCGACCGTGCAGTCGCGCGACCTCAAGGCGCTGCTGCCGTGGATCGCGTATGCGTTCGCGGAAGCGAAGGCGGGCCTGAAGAAGGCGGCCTGATCAGGCCGTCATGGTCGGCCTTGAGCCGACCATCTCATTACGAAAGAGGCGCCCTTCTGCGCCTTCGCGTCCCGAGATGGCCGGGTCAAGCCCGGCCATGACGCCAGACCCCATTCATGCGCGCGACCGCTTGCGGCGCGCAGCCGGAGCCATCCCATGCCCGCACCAAAAGTCCTCATCTCCGACGCCCTCTCCCCCGCAGCCGTGCAGATTTTTCGGGATCGCGGCATCGACGTGACCTTCGATCCCAATCTCGGCAAGGACAAGGACAAGCTCGCCGCTGTGATCGGCGACTATGACGGCCTCGCCATCCGCTCGGCGACCAAGGCGACCGCCAAGCTGCTGGAAGCCGCGACGAAGCTGAAGGTGATCGGCCGCGCCGGCATCGGCGTCGACAATGTCGAGATCCCGGCCGCGACCAGCCGCGGCGTGATCGTGATGAACACGCCCTTCGGCAACTCGATCACCACCGCCGAGCACGCCATCGCCATGATGTTCGCGCTCGCCCGCCAGATCCCCTCGGCCGACGCCTCGACCCAGGCCGGCAAGTGGGAGAAGAACCGCTTCATGGGCGTCGAGATCACGGCCAAGACGCTCGGCCTGATCGGCTGCGGCAATATCGGCTCGATCGTCGCCGAGCGCGCCATCGGCCTTCGGATGCGCGTCATCGCCTTCGACCCCTATCTCTCGCCAGAGCGGGCGGTGCAGCTCGGCGTCGAGAAGGTCGAGCTCGACGAGCTGCTGAAGCGCGCCGACTTCATCACCCTGCACGTGCCGATGACCGAGAAGACCAAGAACATCCTCTCGGCCGAGAACCTCGCCAAGACCAGGAAGGGCGTGCGCATCATCAACTGCGCCCGCGGCGGCCTGGTCGACGAAGCCGCGCTGGCAGAGCTGATCAAGTCCGGCCATGTCGCCGGCGCCGCCTTCGACGTGTTCTCGGTCGAGCCGGCCGAGCAGAATCCGCTGTTCGGCCTCGACAACGTCGTCTGCACGCCGCATCTCGGCGCGAGCACCAATGAGGCGCAGGAGAATGTCGCTTTGCAGGTCGCCGAGCAGATGAGCGACTACCTCTTGAAGGGCGCGATCACCAATGCGGTGAACTTCCCCTCGATCTCCGCCGAGGAAGCGCCCCGGATCAAGCCCTTCGTCGACCTCGCCGAGAAGCTCGGCTCCTTCCTGGGACAGCTCACCGAGGCGCCGGTCAAGGGCATCCGGATCGAGTATGAGGGTGCGGTCGCGAGCCTGAACCTCAAGGCGATCTCAGCGGCGGCGATCACCGGCGTGCTGCGCCCCTTCCTGCCCGAGATCAACATGGTCAACTCGGCCATGGTGGCGAAGGAGAAGGGCATCGTCGTCGAGGAACTGACCCGCGAGGTCGCCGGCAATCTCGAAAGCGTCATCCGCATCGTCGTCGAGGCCGAGGACATGCCGCGCCATGCCTCGGGCACGGTCTTCCATGACGGCAAGCCGCGCATCATCGAGATCCGCGACATCCAGGTCGACGCCGAGTTCGCGCCGCACATGCTCTATGTCCGCAACGCCGACAAGCCGGGCTTCATCGGCGCCTTCGGCTCGCTGCTCGGCGCGGCCGGCGTCAATGTCGCGACCTTCAATCTCGGCCGCGACAAGCCGGGCGGCGACGCGATCTGCTATGTCGCCGTCGACGAGCCGGTCTCGGACGAATTGCTGGCGAAGATCCACGAGATCCCGATGGTGAAGCGGGCGCGCCGGCTGAAGTTCTGAAGGCTGCTTCTTGGACCCTGACGGGGATCCGCAGAAGGGCGCCATCCAGGCTCGGCGTGGATTGGCGCTCTTCGGCTACGCGGTGCTGGCGCTCGGCCTGCCCCTGGCACTGATCGCCGCATCGCTTCCGGCCAACGAATACCGGGATGCGCTCGGCATCGACGCGCTGGACTGCGATGGTCCCGCCGCTGTCTTCATCTTCGCCGTCCCGGCCCTGCTGGTCTTCGGCAGCGGCCTCGTCATCAACGCCATGGCCTGGCGCAAGCGCTGGCGCCTTGTGCTGGCGCTGGCCTGCGCGCTTATCTGCGTCGCGCTGATCGCGAACCTGACCCGCGCCATCATCCAGGACCGCGAACAGGCGGCGGCTTGCGGGTCCAGATAGCGAGACCGCCTTTCTTAGGCAGTCCGAGCGTCAAACGCCCGCCGCAATCACATTCCCTTGTGGCCGCCCGCCACAAGGGAATGCCCATGCCGACCCGCCGCGCCTTCGCTTACGCCTGCACCGCTGCCCTCGCCTTCCTCGCCGCCTCGCCCGCCTTCGCCGACTGGGACAAGGCCAAGCTCGATGCCGGCATCAAGACGATCGAGCACAGCACGAAAGGCCGCATCGGCGTCGGCCTGATCGATCTGAAGGACCGCAAGAGCTGGTCCTATCGCGGCACCGAGCCCTTCCCGCTGCAGAGCGTGTTCAAGCTGCCGCTGGCGATCGGCGTGCTGCAGGCGGTCGAGGCGGGCAAGCTGAAGCTCGACCAGCCCATCACCGTCACCCGCAACGATCTCTCGCTCTATCACAGCCCGCTCGCCAAGGCGTTCAAGGGCGAGCGCAACGAGTATCCGCTGCGCGAGCTCCTGACGCGCTCGACTGCCGAGAGCGACAACACCGCCGCCGACCTCCTGCTGCGCCTGATCGGCGGGCCGCAGGCGCTGACCGCAATCCTCAAGGACGGCGGCGTCACCGGCATCTCGGTCGACCGCTATGAGCGCGTCTTCCAGCCGGAGATCCTCGGCCTGCCTGGCTATGGCTGGGACCAGCAGATCGACACCGCCAAGTTCTACGCCGCGATCAGCGCAATCCCAGCCGCCGAGCGCAGGAAGCGGCTGCAGGCGACGCTGGCCGACAAGCGCGACGCCGCCTCGCCCGAAGCTTCGATCGCCTTCCTCGAAGGCCTCGCCAAGGGGAACTGGCTGCGCGATCCTGCAAACGCCGCGATGCTCGACAAGATCCTGCTCGAATCCAAGACCGGCCCGAACCGGATCAAGGCCGGGCTACCGAAAGGCGCGCGCTTCGCCCACAAGACGGGGCTTGGGCCGAGCGCCGACGGCCTTAACCACGCCACCAACGACATCGGCATCGTCACCCTGCCGGATGGCCGCCGCTTCGCTATTTCGGTCTATCTCGCCGGCGCCCAGGTCGGTGAGAAGGAGCGTGAGGCGGCCCATGCCGCTGTGGCGAAGCTGGCAGTCGAGAGTTTGCGATAAGACTCATCGCGGGCGTGCAACCGCTTCCGGGAGCGCGCCCGCAGAACTCTTCAAGCCGAGCTCGTCTAATTGGACAACCGGCCGGTGTCGGGCCGGTCGAGCTCGAGCTTGCGCGTCTCGGGAATGAGCAGGCCGGTGACCAGCGTGATGCCCGAGACGGCCATGAGGTAGACCAGGAACAGCCGGTGCTCGCCGATCTGCGCGAGATAGGTGTTCACATAGGGCGCGGTGCCGCCGAAGATCGCGGTCGCCAGCGAGAGCGGGCCACTCACCCCGGTCGCCCGGACCGTCGTCGGAAACACCTCGGCCCAGACCGCGGTATTGACCCCGAACAGGCAGGCCAGGATCAGCAGGGCTGAGATCATCGCAGTCAGCAGGCCTGAGAAGCTGTTGGTGATGAGCGCGTCGAGCTGGAAGGTCGCGGCGATGAAGCCGAGGCCGAACAGGATGATGAAGACGCGCCGCCCGAAGCGGTCGGCGAGCCAGCCCACGATCGGGATCGCGACGAGGAAGACCGCCTGCGCGATCAGGCTGGCGGTCAGGGCCGATCTGGCGTCGAGGCCGCGGCTGATCTGGGCGAAGGTCGGGCTGTAGATCAGCCACGTGTAGAACATGATCGAGCCGCCGGCCGAGAGGCCGAAGACGACGGCGACGCCGCGCCAGTTCCGGACGAGCGCGGCCATGCCGGCGCCGTGATCGTCCTGCTGCCCCTTGCCCTTCTCGAAGCTGTCGGTCTCGGTGAGCTGGCGCCGCAGATAGAGCCCGTAGAGGCCGAGCAGCCCGCCGAGCAGGAACGGAACGCGCCAGCCCCAGCTTTCGAGCGCCGGCCGGTCGAGATTGGCGTTGAGCAGGAGCCCGGTGATGGTCGCGATCATCGTGCCGAGCACGACGCTCACCCAGGAGGTGCTGCCATAGAGCGCGCGCCGATGCCGTGGCGCACGCTCGACCAGATAGGTGACGGAGGTCCCCATCTCGCCGCCATGCGCAATGCCCTGCGCGAGCCGCGCCACCAGTAGGATGATCGAGGCCGCGAGCCCGACCATGGTGAAGGTCGGCGCGCAGGCGATGACGAGACTGCCACCGGCGGTGATGAACATCGCCAGCGTCAGGCTCTGCTTGCGGCCGACGCGATCGGCGTAGAGGCCGAACAGGAAGCCGCCGAGCGGACGTGTCAGGAAGCCCGCCGCGAAGACCGCGAGGGCCGCCAGCAGCGCCGCCGACTTGTCGCTCGATGGGAAGAACTGAAGGGCGAAATAGGGCGCGAAGATCGTGTAGATCGTCCAGTCGAACCACTCCAGCGTATTGCCGAAGTTGACGGCGATGAGATCCTTCACCCGCCGGGATCCGGCAGGGTGAAGCGCGCCCGATGCGGCGATGTCAGACATGAGATGACCCCTCTTATTCTATGTGATGCTTGGTGCCGGCCAGAGCTTCACTGGACGGCGATCCGCGCTCGGCGTCAGCGGCTGGCGGCGCGCCCTTCGAGGCCGAAGCGAGCATCGGCATCGGCCCCCGGCACGCGCATTTCGAAGGTGTCCTTCACCACGGCGTAGTCGAAATAGCCCAGCCGGGCGATCGGCTTGATCGCGGCGATGTCGAGCTTGCCGTCGGCGGTGATGATCCGATCGTCGATATGGATCGTCTCGACCTGGGCGAAGACGATGTCGATCGACCCGACCGGCGAGTTGCCCTTCAGGCGATGGGTGCCAAGATAGCGGCACTCGAACTTCACCGGGCTTTCCTTGACCATCGGGATGCGGGCGTTGTCGGCATATTCCCGCGTCACGCTGAGGCGGTCGAATTCGCTCTCATGCGGCGGCAGCGCCATCGCGCTCAGATTGACCGCCTCGCGCAGGTCGTAGGTCGCCATGTTCCAGACGAACCAGCCGGTTTCCTCGGCATTGAGCACCGTGTCCTTGCGCCGCCCGTCCGGGTACTGGTTCGCCGAGAACATCACCATCGGCGGATCGAAGTTCAGGTTCTGCCACTGGCTGTAGGGCGCGATGTTCTCGATGCCGGCGGCGCTGACGCTCGACAGCCAGCCGATAGGCCGCGGCACGGTGCAGCTCTTGAACGGCGAATAGGGCAGCGGGCTCGGCTCTGACGATGGACGGTACTTCATGCGGAGGGTCCGGGCTGGAGTGACATTCAAATGATATCCAACCGATATATTGGATGAATGGCAGTTTGGAAAGCCCCTTGGGATCGGCTATCGAGACGGTCGGGAATCGCCGCGTTCGATCGATCGCGGCAGCGCATGCGGGCAGGCCGGATGAATCAGTCGGAGCAGGCGGTCGGCGTCATCGAGCGCCTGATCGAACAGGGCGATCTCAAGCCGGGCTCGATGGTGTCCGAACGCGGCCTGATGGACTTGACCGGGCTCGGACGCACGCCGGTGCGCGAGGCGATCCAGCGTCTCGCCCTCAATCACATGCTGCGCATCCATCCCAACAAGGGCATCGAGATTCCGGCGATCTCGGTCGAGGATCAGCTCAGCGGGCTCGAGGTCCGCCGCGCCGTCGAGGTCCTGGCCGTCGAGCTCGCCTGCAGCCGGGCGACGGAGAAGGATATCGCGGCGATCGCGGCGCTGAAGACCACGCTCGCCGGCGATTTCGGCCTCCACGATTATTCGGACACGATCCGCCAGACCCACGCCCTGATCATCCAGGCCGCCCACAACCCCTATCTGGAAGCCCTGATGGTGCCGCTGCAGACGCTGTCCCGGCGCTTCTGGATCATGCATGTCCGCGACGAACGGGCCGAGATCACCCACGGCAAGCGGCTGCACCAGGACATCCTGCAAGCGATCCTGGCCCGGGATACGACGCGAGCCGGCGCCGCCTCATTGGCGCTCAACGCTTATCTCGTCGAGTTCGCCCTCTCCGTGGTCGCGCGGATGACGTCGCCGCGCAGCTGAGCCGGCGAGGCCGGCGACAGCCCGCCTCCACCGCTGCATCCGTCTCGCCGCCGATGTCGCACGTTATAGTTGCATTGACAAATGGAGCATAAACCCCCATTTGTAGCACTCGATCTAGGCCGAACGAATTGGCCCGCGCCGCCTGTGCGCATTGCTGAGACATTCCTCCTCATCGAAACACGCGCGGCAACCGCCGTGTGTGAACCTATCCTCATGAGAAGGAGTACGACTATGGCCAACGGCACAGTGAAATGGTTCAACGGCACCAAGGGCTTCGGCTTCATCCAGCCGGATGATGGCGGCCAGGACGTGTTCGTCCACATCAGCGCCGTCGAGCGCGCTGGCATGCGCGATCTCCGCGACGGCCAGAAGATCTCGTACGAACTCGTCCAGGACAAGCGTTCTGGCAAGATGTCGGCCGACAACCTGCGCGCCGAGTGAGCCGACACGCTGTCCAGCGTGAGAGATCAGCGGCAGGCGACCACGGATGTACTGGCGCCACGCCCGCTCCACGCGGGATAGCTCAGGAAGGGTCGGGATCAACCCGGCCCTTTTTTGTTTCCAGGAGGCGTCTTGACCAGGCGTCTGATCAAGACGTTTCGACCAGAAGGAAAACCGAATGCAGGTTCTCGTCCGCGACAACAATGTCGACCAGGCGTTGCGCGTCCTGAAGAAGAAGATGCAGCGCGAAGGCGTGTTTCGCGAGATGAAGCGGCGTTCGGCCTATGAGAAGCCGTCCGAGAAGCGCGTTCGCGAGAAGGCCGATGCCATCCGCCGCGCCCGCAAGCTCGCCCGCAAGCAGGCGCAGCGCGAAGGCCTGCTTCCCGCTCCCAAGCCGAAGCCGCGTCCGGTCCGGCCACCGCGTCCGGCAGCCGTCGCATCCTGATCCCGATCAGAGGAGCCGCAGCCATGGCGACCAAAGGGCTCACGGCCGAGCAGGCCAAGCTCCGCGCCGAGCGGAACTTCGCCAAGACCGAGCAGCGCCGGCAGGAAGCCGAAAGCGCCATGGACGCGGTAAAGGCCGAGCAGCGGGCCGTCGCCGAGAAAACCGCGAGGCTGCGCGCCCTGCGCCTCGCCAAGGAGGCGGCCGATGCGGAAGCCGCCGCCACGGCCGCCAAGGCGGCACCTGTGAAGATGCCCAAGGCGCGGCGCGCCCGGTAGCGCGAACGATCGGGGCGCCCGCCGGGCCCTGCCGGCCATGCATGGCAGCACAAGCGGGCGCGACGGTTGCGGCCAGACCATCCCGGCCATTCGCTTTTTGCGCGAATTCTTTGCGTTCGATCGCTGCCGATCGATCGCAAAGCGCGCTAAGACGAGGTGCAACGCAGCCCCGTCGCCGCGAGCAACCCGCCGAGGATCACCATGAACATCGTCGCCCCGAAGCCGCTGCGCGTCCTCGTCGTCGACGGCTACAAGCGCGAAGGGCGCGAGGAATACATCCGCGACGCCGGCGCGACGCCGTCGGAAGCTTATGCAGCGGAGCTGCGCCGGATCGAGCCGTCCCTGATCACCGATATCTGCCTGCCTGCCGACGAGGGTGCCAACCTGCCCGACGGCGCCGGCCTCGCCTCCTATGACGGCATCGCCCTGACCGGCTCCTCGCTGCACATCCACGGCCCGGAGCCGGCGGTGACCCGCCAGATCGAATTGATGCGGGCGATCTACAGGAGCGGCACGCCCTGCTTCGGCTCCTGCTGGGGCATCCAGATCGGCGCCGTCGCCGCCGGCGGCACGGTGGCGCTCAATCCGAACGGCCTCGAGATCGGTTTCGCCCGCCGCATCGCCGTCAATGAGACCGGGGCCCGGCACCCGCTACTCGCCGGCCGGCCCGCCGCCTTCGACGCTCCGGCGATCCATTTCGACAGCATCGTCGCCCCGCCCAGTGACGCGACCATCCTCGCCTCGAACGCGCTCAGCCCGATCCAGGCTGCCGAGTTCCGCCAGGATGGCGGCGTCTTCTGGGGCGTGCAGTACCACCCAGAATTCTCGCTGCGCCTGATCGCGACGATCCTGCGGCGCCACAGCGGAACCCTGATCGAGCGCGGCCTGCGCAAGGACGAGGCGGCCGCGGCCGCCTGGATCGCCGATCTCGACGCGCTCGACGCCGATCCTAGCCGCAGCGACCTCGCCTGGGGCCTTGGCCTCGACGAGGAGGTGCTCGACCCCATCAAGCGCGTGACCGAGCTGCGCAATTTCCTGGAGATGCGGGTCAAGCCACAGGCGAGTGCGCGCGGACGGGCGTGAACACTCAGCTCCGGCTCAGGGCGGCGAGCGCGGTTGAAAGCGCCGCGCGCGTATAGGGCTTGCGCAGGGCCGGTACGCCAGCTTCCAGGGACGGAACCGCGTCGTAGCCTGTCGCGAAGATATAGGGCACTTCGAGCTCGCGCAGGCGCTGCGCCACCGCGTCGGAATTTTCGGCGCCGAGGCTGACGTCGAGCACGGCGCATTCCGGCCGGCGCCGCTCGATCGCGGCGAGTGCCTCGCGCACGCTCGCGCAGGAGATGACCTCCCCCGCCCCGAGCCCTCGCAGCATCTCCTCGACTTCCATCGCGATCAGAAACTGATCTTCGACGAGGAGCACGGTCTTGCCGGCCAGCGGCTCGCCTTCATCCAGGAGCTCTTCATCGGATACGCGCTCGGTCTGCGCCTCGTCAGCGGCCGGCGCCGAAAGCCAGGTCACGAACACCGCAGGAATCGCGAGGCGCGCCTCGACGCCCTCAGGCAGGTACGAGACCTCGCTGCTGCCACCGAGATCGAACGGAATGCTGCGCGAGACCAGCACGCTGCCGAAACCCTCGCGCGTCGGCGCATTCACCGGCGGGCCGCCACGCTCGCACCAGAGCAAGCGGCAGCTGCCGTCCTCGTCCCGCTCCCAGCTCAAGGAGAGCTGTCCGCTCTCGCGCGATAGCGCGCCGTACTTCGCGGCGTTGGTCGCCAGCTCGTGGATCACAAGCGCCATCACCGAGAAGGCGCGCGAGTCGAGCGCGACTTCGGGCCCGGCGATCGAGAGACGTCCAGGCGCCGTCTTGTACGGGCCGAGCTCGGCCTCGATCAGTGCCCGCAGCGCTCCACCGCCGGCGCTGCGCATGACCTGGTCATGCGCCAGCGACAGCGCCTCGATCCGGCCCTTGATCGTCTCGATATAGGCGGCGATCTCGACTTCTTCGCCAAGCGGGTAGGAGATGATCGACTTGATCACCGAGAGGATGTTCTTGACCCGGTGATTGAGCTCCTGGTTGAGAATCTTCTGGCGCAGATCGGCCTTCTTGCGCTCCTCGGCCAGGAGCTCGCCCTGGCGCAGCACCACCTCGACCAAGGCGCTGCGGGCCGACTCCGCCAGATCGCGCTCGATCTGGGTCCACGGGCGCGAGCGATTCTCCACCATCTGCTTCCAGACGGCAAAGCTCTGGCGCGGCGTCAGCCGGTCGCCGAGCGGGCCGGAGGTATAGGTCTTGTTGGGATCGCCGCCCCATTCGATCGTCTGCACGAACTCGCGGCGGAAGAAGAAGAGATAGTCGCGCGGCAATTGCGAGAGCGGCACGGCGATGACGCCGGCGACCTCGGCGCTGAAGGCACCCGCATTCGGCAATGATGCGCTCAGGCAATCGCTGCTCCAGACCGCGCCGGGCGAGATCATGCCGACATGGCCGGCGAGCTCCGGCACGAATTCGGCCGGCGGCACCGAGCCGGTCGAAGACCATTGCCCTTCCATCAGCAGGCCGAGCCCGTCGCAGGACAATAATTGCCGAAACTCGTCGAGATTGGCACGCAGGAAACCGGCGACGTCGGTGCTGTGCGAGGCCGAGGCCAGCAGATTGCCGAGGAAGGCGCGAGCCCGGTCGATCGCTTCCAGCGCCTGCTTCTGCGTGAGGGCGCTGAGCTGCAGCGCGAAGAATTCGCCGAAGATTTCCGCCGCGATGCGCTGGTTCATCGACATCGAGCGCGGCGTGTAGTGGTGGCAGGCGATCAACCCCCAGAGCTCGCCATCGACGATGATCGACACCGACATCGAGGCGGCGACGCCCATATTGCGCAGATATTCGCAATGGATCGGCGAGACGCTGCGCAGATGCGCGTAGGAGAGATCGAGCGGCTCGCCGCTCTCGTCGAGCACCGGCTCGATCGCAAAGCGCTCGCCGCTCGAATTGGAGACCAGCCGGATCGGGTTGAGCAGATAGAGCTGGCGCGCCTGCTTGGGGATGTCGGAAGCCGGGAAGTGCTGCCCCATGAAGCTTTCGAGATCGGCGCGCTTGGCCTCGCTCACCACCTGGCCGGAGCCGTCGGCGGCGAAGCGATAGATCATCACCCGGTCGTATTGCAGCACGGCCCGCAGCAGCCGCACCGCGCTCGAGATCAGGTCGCGCGGATTTGATGCGGTCGACAGGCGCCCGACCAGCGTACGCGCGAATTCGAGTGGCGAACTTGTCCCGTCCGGCGCCGAGCGCTCGAACTCGATGATCGCATTGCCCTTGTAGCGATGGACGCTGACGTCAAAGGGCTGCTCCGAGGCCGAAAAGACCATTTTCGGCATCAGCCCTGCCCGTGCCGGCGTGCCCGAGCGGGCGAGCGCATTGCGCAGCTCGTGCACCGGCTGGCCGCCCATCACCTCCTCGAGACGCCGCCCGACCAGATTGCCCTCGGGCAGGCCGAGGAAATCAGCGGCATTGACCGAATGGCGGCGGATGACCACCGCCTCCTCGTCGCAGACGAGCATGCAACCATGGGGCTGGACGCTGCCGGGAATGTGGATCGGTTCCCGGTCGCAATTGGTCAGGTCGACTGTGCTCATCGGCCGAATCCGTTCTCCCGCATGGCGGTGGCCGCCTGCTCGAAGGTGGTTTCGGCGGCGCGTACAGCCACCGCCAGGTCGATGCTCTCCAGACGCTCCATGATAGCAAGCAGATCCCGCCAGGATCCCAGTCGCTCCTGCCGCGCCAGATGGCGCGCGCCATGGTTTTCGTCGTAGCCGAGGGCGCCTGCCATGCGCCTGATCAGCTTTGCCCCGAGGGCCGAGCCTTCGAGGACGTAGATGACCCCGACCAGCGAGGCTATGTCTTTTGACAGGTGGAAGGGGCGTATTTCCGGTGGCCCGGAGCCGATATCGGCAAGATCGGCCGTGATCAGAGACGCGAGCGCGGTCGGGCGCCAGTTACCGAACGAAGCCGGCCAGTCGCCGCCGGCGAGATAGTGCTCGACCGGTTGCCGATGCGCATAGGATGCCCTGAGGAAGCTCCGATAGGCACCCGCGCTGTCGAGTCGGCCGATGGTCCGGTCGAGCTCCTCATGGGCCTGGCGCGTGTGGTCACGGAGGTGAAGGCGAAGCGAGGTCGATGTCATCGCCGCCACAGAAGGGGCGGCGAGCCAATTTCGTCAAGGCTGCTTGCTTCAGGCCGCCCGCTCCGACAGCAAGGCGGTCGCCCCGAACACCTTGCCGCCGAGTACCCGCGCGGTGTCGAGATGGTCGGACATGTCCGGCAGCGGCACCAGGAACTCGGAGGTTACGACCGGCGCGCCGCAATAGCCGAAGATGCCGTGATCGATCTGCGTCTTCATCGCGCCGTAATAGCCATGGCGGGCATAGGTGCGCATGTCGGCGCCGGCGAGCCCGACGAGATGAACCGGCAGGTGCTGCAGCTTCCTGACCGTCTTCATGTCTTCGAGCTCCTCATAGGCCCAGCCATTGGCGAAGACGCGATCGATCCAGCCCTTCATCAGCGCCGGCATCGACCACCAATAGATCGGATAGACCAGCACCAGCGCATCGGCCCGGTCGACCCGCGCCTGCTCGAAGGCGATGTCGGCCGGCTGGGCGATCTCGCGGCGGTGGACGGCAAGATCGCTCAGCGAGAAGCGCGGATCGAAGCCCTCCCTGGCGAGATCGGCGATCTCGACGCTGTGGCCGGCGCCGGAGACGCCATCGGCCAGCGCCTGCGCCACGGCATGGCTGAGCGAATTAGGATCGGGATGGGCGACGACGACGAGGGCGTGCATGGGATGTCTCCTGCGGTGATTGCGATTGGTGGGCGACCGTTATATACTTTTAGTAATTTACTTTTGGTACATAAGACATGTCAAGCCTCGATACCGAACAGCCACGCCGCCAGCGCCTGACGCGGGAGGATCGCCAGCGCCAGCTGATCGAAACCGCCTGGCGGATCGTCGGCGAAGAAGGCACCGACGCCCTGACGCTCGGCCGCCTCGCCGAGCGGGCCGGCGTCACCAAGCCGGTGGTCTACAGCCATTTCGTCACCCGCAACGGCCTGCTGATCGCGCTCTATCGCGATTTCGACGCGCGCGAATATGCGATCATGAACGCAGCGATAGACGGCAGCGAAGCGACCCTCGCCGGTAAGGCCGGGGCGATCGCCTCCTCCTATGTCGACTGCGTGCTGGCCCAGGGGCGCGAGATCCCCGGTGTCGTCGCGGCCCTGGCCGGCTCGCCCGAGCTCGCCGCGGTCAAGCGCGACTGCGACCTGATCTTCCTGGAGCGTTGCCGGGCTCTGCTCGTGCCCTTCGCCGAGGGCAGGCCGATCCCGACCGCCGGCTTGCGCGCCATGCTCGGCGCCGCCGAAGGGCTGTCGCACGCCGCCGCGACCGACGAGATCGGCGCCGACGAGGCCAAGCGGGAATTGTTCGACACGATCACCGCCATGATCGCACGCAGCGCGAAGGGCTAGGCCGGCTGTCGGAACAGGCTATTTCAGCGGCAGAAACAGCTCCGCCACCGCCACATGCTCCGGCACCTCCGGGAAGAGGCTGAGCCGCTGGCAATAGAGCGGGAAGTCGCGCGCTTCCTCGCCGCTGGCCGGAAGCCAGTCGCGGTAGAGATAGAGGGCGGCGGGCTCGAGATTGTGGGTATGCCCGACGATGCGCAGCACGGCGCAGCGCCCGCCGGGGATCTCGCCGGCCTTGACCTCTTCGCCATGCGCCTCGATCGGCTGGTCGGTCCCGACGCAGAGGTCGACGCTGTAATCGGCAGGCGAAGCCGGGCGCCGTTCGGACCGCCAGACATTGAAGGTCGGGTTCGTCCTGGGATGCAGGCCGGCGGCTTTGCGCCAGGCGATGAAGCGTTGGATGGTGGCGCCGAGCGTCGCGGGGTCGCCGCGATGCTCGAAGATCGCCACCGGCGTCGGCGGCACATCGCGGATCGTCAAGTCGTCAGGGCTGAAACTGGTCTGCATGAACTTGCTCCTTGCATCGTCGAGGGGCTCGAAGGCCGCAAGCCACGGTTCCCAGTCGGGGGATGTCCTGAACGATGAAGGCGATTGCCCGAGCCGTTGCCGAAAAGCGCGGGCGAAGGCATCCGGCGCATCGTAGCCGGCGTCCATCGCGATATCCGTGACGCTTTGGGCATCCCTGTAGGCCAGCCTGTACGAAGCGCGCTTCATGCGGGCGAGCTGGACATAGCGATGCACGGAGAGCCCGAAGGTCGCCGTGAACTGCCGGTGGAAATGATATTTCGAGTAGGCCGCGACGCTGCTCAACGCGTCGAGGTCGAGATCCTCATCGAGATGCCGGTCGATGTGATCCAGCACCCGCTGCATCCGGGCATGATAGTGTCGAAGCGTTGCCGTCATCGTTTCCTGATCCGTGGCAGCACCAGCTAGCCCCACGCAGACACGACGCGCTCGACCGATCTTGCGGTTTTCTCAGGGGTCACAGAACGGTGCCGGGCAGAGTTTACGGCCACCGGGCTTCCGCCCACGCCGCTAGCCCTGTAAGTGCGCGGCAACTCCAGTTTCTCAGCGTCCCGGACATCATGATTCGCCTCGAAAGCATCGGCAAGCAGAACGGCCAGCAGATCATCTTCATCGAGGCTTCGGCGGCGCTGCAGAAGGGCGAGAAGGTCGGCCTCGTCGGGCCCAACGGCGCCGGCAAGACCACCTTGTTCCGGCTGATCACCGGCGAGGACCTGCCGGACGAGGGCCAGGTCAGCGTCGATCGCGGCACCACCATCGGCTATTTCAGCCAGGATGTCGGCGACATGAAGGGCCGCAGCGCCGTCTCCGAGGTGATGGACGGCGCCGGCCCGGTCAGCGCTATCGCCGCCGAATTGAAGGAGCTCGAGGCGGCGCTGGGCGATCCTGACCGCGCCGACGAGATGGAAGAGTTGATCACCCGCTATGGCGAGGTTCAGGGCCGTTTCGAGGAGCTCGACGGCTACGCGCTCGACGGACGCGCCCGCGAAGTGCTCGACGGCCTCGGCTTCAGCCAGGAGATGATGGAGGGCGATGTCGGCGCGCTCTCCGGCGGCTGGAAGATGCGCGTCGCGCTCGCCCGCATCCTGCTGATGCGGCCCGATGCGATGCTGCTCGACGAGCCGAGCAACCATCTCGACATCGAGAGCCTGATCTGGCTGGAAAGCTTCCTCAAGGGCTATGACGGCGCCCTGCTGATGACCTCGCATGACCGCGAGTTCATGAACCGCATCGTCGGCAAGATCGTCGAGATCGATGGCGGTACGCTGACCAGCTATTCCGGCGACTACGAATTCTACCAACAGCAGCGTGCGCTCGCCGAAAAGCAGCAGCAGGCGCAGTTCGAGCGCCAGCAGGCCATGCTCGCCAAGGAGGTCGCCTTCATCGAGCGTTTCAAGGCGCGCGCCTCGCATGCGGCGCAGGTGCAGAGCCGGGTCAAGAAGCTCGACAAGATCGAGCGCGTCGAGCCGCCCAAGCGCCGCCAGACCGTACAGTTCGAATTCCAGCCGGCGCCGCGCTCGGGTGAGGATGTCGCCACCCTCAAGAATGTGCATGTCCGCTATGGCAGCAAGACGATCTATGACGGGCTCGATTTCCAGGTCCGCCGCAAGGAACGCTGGTGCGTGATGGGCGTCAACGGCGCCGGCAAGTCGACGCTGCTGAAGCTGATCGCCGGCACCTCGAAGCCCGATAGCGGCTCGGTCGCGGTCGGAACCAGCGTCAAGATGGGCTATTTCGCCCAGCACGCCATGGAGCTGCTCGACGGCGACGCCACCATCTTCGAGTCGCTGGAAGGCTCGTTCCCACAAGCCGGGCAAGGTTCGCTGCGCGCGCTCGCCGGCTGCTTCGGCTTCTCCGGCGACGATGTCGAGAAGCGCTGCCGCTTCCTCTCCGGCGGCGAGAAGGCCCGGTTGGTCATGGCGAAGATGCTCTACGACCCGCCGAATTTCCTGGTGCTCGACGAGCCGACCAACCACTTGGACATCGCCACCAAGGAGATGCTGATCACGGCACTGGCGCAATACGAGGGCACGATGCTGTTCGTCAGCCACGACCGCCATTTCCTGGCAGCGCTCTCCAATCGCGTGCTGGAGCTGACGCCCGAGGGCGTTCACCTTTATGGCGGCGGCTACACCGAATACGTCGCCAGCACCGGCCAGGAGGCGCCTGGCCTGCGCAGCTGAGGGCGGTGCGCCCCTGCGCAACCTGTCCTGGAGAGAGCCACGCCGACGTCGACAGATTGACTGCGGAAAGATGCGCCACACGCTGAATCGTGTTGGCGTCATCTCGTTGTCCGGGTCTATGCTCCAGTCTTCCAACGATGCGTTCTTTGCCTCGCGCAAGGACAGGCCGCCCACCCGGGCGGCCTCGACTTGCCTGCCGATGGAGATGGCAGATGGCCGGCGATCTCGATTTGCTGATCGGAACCTGGACGGTCCGGGTCAAGAGTTGGACCTGGCAATATGATTTTCGCGCCGGCGGCGTCGTGAGCTGGCGGGACCTCGGCAGCGCCGAACACGGCACCGGCAACTGGGCCGCCAGCTCCACGCTGGTCAACATGTGGTGGAAAGGCTCGTCGACCCGCGAGAGCTGGCAGAGGCCGTTGACGAACAGCAGCGACCACACCTGGTACGAGTCGTCCTATTATCGCGGCAAATACCGGATCGAGAAGAACGGCGCCGTTGCGCCGGCTCCCAGCCCAACGCCATCCGCACCGACCGAGGCGGATATTATCGAGACCGCCTGGAACGCGAGCCGCAGCTCGCTACGCTTTGCGCTGAGCCGGCTGAGACTGCTGGAGCGGCAGATCGACTTCCTCATCGACTCGCTGGGCGACCAGGCCGCCTTCGACATGCTGTGGGTGACCTATCGGCGCGACATAGCGGTCATCGCACGCCTGCTCATCGTACCCGCCAATCCGATGGATGACGCCTTCCGCGATGCGCTGGCGAAGTCCATCTCGATGCTCGACCAGAACCTTGCCTTGCCGAAAGCGCTCAACGCGGCGCATGCCGGCGGCAAATGCGCCGATCCCAGATCGGCCTTCGCCTGGACCACGCCGGGCCGCAAGCCGCCGGACACCGATCTGTGCAATCCCTGGTTCAGCGCCAATGCCGAGCTCAAGCGCGACGTCATCACCCATGAATACTTTCACACGATCGGCTGCGCCGACATCGAGGTGAACACGACAGCCGAAGCGTTCCGTAACGCCAACACCATGGCGCAGCTCGTCGCCTTCCTGCACGACCGGGCCCGGCAACAATATTCCGACGGCCACGGGCAGATGGTTCCGCCGCTGCCGACTCCCTGACAGGTCCATCGACTCCTGACGTAGCGAAAACGATGCTGATCACGGCTCCCGCGCAATACGAAGGCACCATGCTGTTCGTCAGCCACGGCCGCCATTTCCTGGCGGCGAAGCGAAGCGCCGGAGTGACGGCCTTGTTTGATCGAGAACGACACTATACTGTCGATCTCCAAAGCTCGCGCCGTGATCTTGTTGGCGCCAGCCTGTCGTGCAAGTCTATCCCCCATTTCTCCGATTATGCGTTCTTTACCTTTCGCAAGGACAGGCGGCCCCGTCCGGGCGGCCTCGACTTGCCCGCGGATGGGGATGGCAGATGGCAGGCGATCTCGATTTGCTGATCGGAACCTGGACCGTGCGGGTCAAGGGTTGGGTCTGGGAATATGATTTCCGGCGCGACGGCGGCGTAACCTGGCGCGATCTCGGCAGCATGGAAAGCGGCGTCGGCAACTGGGCCGCCACCTCCAAGCTGGTCAACATGTGGTGGAAGGGCTCGACCACCCGCGAGAGCTGGCAAAGACCGCTCACCACCGGCAACGACCATACCTGGTACGAGGCGCCCTATTATCGCGGCAAGTACCGGATCGAGAAGACCGGCTTCACCCCGCCCTCGCCAACCCCGCCATCGGGACCGACCGACGCGACGCTCATCGACGTCGCTTGGGATGCCAGCCGCGCCTCGCTGCGTTTCGCGCTGAACCGGATGCGGCTGCTGCAGCGTCAGATCAAATACTTCGAGGATTCAGGCGGCAGCGAGGACGCTTTCAACGAACTACGCCGGAATTATCGGCGCGACATCGCGGTGATCTCGCGCAAGCTGCTGGTGCCGCTGAACGCGATGGACCCGGCCTTCCGCAGCGCGCTGGCGAGCGCCATCAACCTGGTCGAACAGAACCTCGCCCTGCCGAAATCGCTCAATGCCGCACGCGCCGGCGGCAAATGCGTCGATCCCAGGCCGGCCTTCGCTTGGACGACACCCCGCCGTAAGCCACCGGACACCGACCTTTGCACGTCCTGGTTCACCTCGAACGCCGATCTGCAGCGCGACGTCGTGACCCACGAATATTTCCACACCGTCGGCCTTGGCGACATCAGCGTGAACAACACCACGGATGCGCTCGGCAACGCCAACACCATGGCACAGGTCGTCGCTTTCCTGCATGACCGCGCTCGGCAGAAGAACTCCGACGGCAACGAGCAGATGATTCCGGCGCTGCCGACGCCCTGACGTAGCGAAAACCGCGCTGATACCGGCAAGGCCCCGCCATCGTCGCCGGGCGGTGATGGCGCCTTCGCGGCGCTGTCCCGCGTTCCGGCCCAATTCTGCCCTCGCCGCGCCGAAATCCACCGGACAAATCGCGGCCGCTTGATTTGTCGGGGGATACCATGATGAAGACCGGACTGGCCGCAGCCTTGATTTTCGCGCCGAGCCTCGCCGGCGCCGCCGAGATCGAACTTGCCTCAAGGATCGACCGCGTCACCGTCTACCCCGACGGCGCGGTGGTGACCCGGCTCGGCAAGGCCTCGCTGCTCGAAGGCGTCTCGCAGATCGTGCTGCGTGGCCTGCCCGCCAGCGTCGACCCGGCTTCGATCCGGGTCGAGGCACAGGGCGATGGCGCCTTCTCGATCGGCGCGGTCGATGTCCGCCAGGTCCCGGGCGAGGCCCGCCCTGCCCTCGATCAGGTGCTCGAAGGCAAGATCCGCACGCTGCAAGGCGAGAAGGCCAAGCTCGCCGGCGAGGTCAGCGCGATCGAGGCCAAGCGCGCCACCATCGAGAATTTTGGCAAGATCGGCCCCGACAAGCTCGGCCCCGACGGCAAGGTCCTGCCGGTCGCCGACTGGCCGGCCGTGTTCGACGCGATCGGCACCGCTTTGGTCAAGGTCCAGGGCGAACTGCTCGCGCTGCGCAATCGCATCTCCGATCTCGATGCCGAGATCGCCGCGCTTGAGAAGGCGCGCCCGCTGGCGCCGCGCGCCAGCCAGCCCAAGCGCGATGTCGCCATCGCTGTCGAGGCCAAGGCGCCGGTCGCTGCCGACATCTCGGTCAGCTATCGCGTCGCCGGTGCGAGCTGGCTGCCGGTCTATGAGGCGCGGCTGACCACTGGCAGCAGCAATGCCGCCGAGATCGCCTTCACCCGCCGTGCCGAATTGCGCCAGCGCACCGGTGAGGACTGGAACGAGGTCGCAGTCGAGCTCTCGACCACGCGCTCGGCCCAGGGCACGCGCGCACCGGAGCTCAATCCGCTGCGCATCGCCTTCTACGAGCCGCCGGTGGTCTATGAGGAGCGGGCGCGTGCAATGAGGCTGGAAGCCGAGCGTTCCGCCAAGTCGCAGGCACTGTCGGCCGCTCCCGCGCCGATCGCCCCCGCGCCGGATATGGCCGCAGCCGCGCCGAAGCCGGCGGAGGGCCAGACTGCCAGCGTCAGCGCCGGCGCTTATCAGGCGAGCTTCAAGGTGCCGGGCCGGGTCACCGTCCCGCAGGACGGCTCCAGCAAGGCGGTGGTGCTGACACAAGGCAAGGTCAAGCCGGAGCTCTCGGCCCGCGCCACGCCCGAGCTCGAGGAGAAGGCCTATCTCGAGGCGACCTTCAACCATGAGGACGAGGCGCCGCTGCTCGCTGGCGAGGTCTATCTCCACCGCGACGGCGCCTATATCGGCAAGGGCCGGCTCGGGCAGGTCGCGCCGGGCGACAAGGTCGAGCTCGGCTTCGGCGCCGACGACCGCCTCAAGGTGACGCGCGTCCCAGTACGCCGGCGCGAGAATGATTCCGGCTGGCTCGGCTCGACGCGGACTGACCAGCGCGAGTTCAAGACGGTGATCAAGAGCCTGCACGCCCAGCCGGTGAAGCTGACCGTGACCGAGCGCATCCCCTTCTCGGAGAACAGCGCGATCACGATCGAATTGCTGTCGCAGAGCACGCCGCCGACCGAGAAGCAGGTCGGCGACAAGCGCGGCGTCTCGGCCTGGAGCTTCGAGCTCGCTCCGGGCGCCCAGAAGGAGATCCGCCTCGCCTACCGGATCAAATATCCCGGCGACCGCGAGGTCGTCTTCGACCAGACGCGGCGGTAGGACGTTGGCCCTTCAGGACTCCTCGCACCAGGCTGCTCGCCTTGGCTCCTCCCTTCCCCCTTGTGGGGAAGGGTATGGGGATGGGGGTGGTGCCGCCTGGTGACCGGCAGGGGAAAAAGGGCTGGCAGCAGCGGCAGCGCAATCGCGTTGAGCTGATCGTTCCAGCTTTGCCCCCCACCCCTGCCCCTCCCTACAAGGGGGACGGGTGCGCCCTACTCCGCCGCGATCGCCTGCCAGCCCTGGCCGAGCTCCTGCTCGACCAGGCCGACCCAGTAGCGCACGCCGGCCGGGATGATCTCGTCGTTGAAGTCGTAGAGCGGGGTGTGCAGCCCGGCGAAGGAGCCGTCCGCCGCCACGCCGTTGCCGATGCGCATGAAGGCGCCGGGGCAGACCAGCATCATCTCGGCGAAGTCCTCGCCGCCGGTGCCGCGCAGCATCTGGCCGTTGACATGCTCGGGCCCGACAGCGCCCGAGGCCGCGGCGACCGCGACACCAACCTGCTCGGCGGCATTGACCAGCGGGCTGGTGCCACGGTGGTAGTGCGGCTGCGCCTCGCAACCCCAGGCCTGTGCCGTCGCCAGCGCCAGCTCGCCGATGCGCCGCTCCACCAGATTGCGCACCTCCTGCGAATAAGTCCGCGCCGTGCCGCCGATGACAAGCTCCGACGGGATGACGTTCGAGGCGTTCTCGTCGCCGCCATGGATGTAGCCGACGCTGATCACGGCCGTGTCCAGCGGCGCGACATTGCGGCCGATGATGCCCTGTAGCCCAAGCACAAAATGCGCCTGCGCATAGGTGATGTCGGTCGAGCGATGCGGCTGCGAGCCGCCATGGCCGCCGACGCCGCGGAAGGTCACCCGCCAGGAATCCGCCGCCGCCAGGAAGGGGCCGACCGCCGTCCCGAAATGCGAGGCGGGCAGGCCGGGCGTATTGTGCAGCCCGTAGATCGCATCGCAGGGGAAGCGCTCGAACAGCCCGTCGGCCAGCATGGCGTTGGCGCCGCCGCGGCCTTCCTCGGCCGGCTGGAAGATCAGGTTGACGGTGCCGCCGAAATCCCGGTTCTCGGCGAGATAGCGCCCGGCAGCGAGCAGCATGGTGGTGTGGCCGTCATGGCCGCAGGCATGCATCCGGCCGGGGAATTTCGAGGCGTGCGGCAGCCCGGTCAGCTCCTCCAGCGCGAGGCAATCCATGTCGGCGCGCAAGCCGATGGCGCGCTGCCCCGGCTGGTTGCCGCGGATGACGCCGACGACGCCGGTCTGGCCGACGCCCTCGGTGACCTCGACGCCCCATTCGCGCAGCCTGTCGGCGACGAGTCTGGCCGTGCGGTGCTCCTCCAGCCCGAGCTCGGGATGGGCGTGGATGTCGCGGCGAAACGCCGTGAACTCGGCGTGATGTACGCCGAGCCAGTCGTCGAGCTTCGTCATGAATGTCATTCCCCAGCCTGCGGCGTTCTTGTGCAAGCATGGCTCATGCCATTGCCCGTCGCCGCCTCCTCCTTCTCATACGTCCGATCGCCGCCAACTCATTCTGCGAACACGGCGAAACCGCCATGCTTCCAGGGAGTGACGGCAAGTCGGAGGGGTCGTCAGCGGGAGGGTGGGGACAGCGCTCAGCCCGCCATCGCGACTTCGGCGCCGCGGCCGAGATCGGCCATCCACTGGCGATAGCGTGGCTGTGCCTCGAGCTGATGGGCATAGTGCCGACGCAGCGCATCGGTGAGCTTGCCGCCGCGCTTCAGCTGCGCGTCTGCAAAGCCGACCATCACCGAATTCGGCCAGGCCTGCGGCCGGATCGCGCGCAGGCGGGCGAACAGGGCATCCTCGCCCTCCTCGGGCTCCACCTGCGCCATCAGCGACAGCATTGCCGCGGTCGAGCGCGAGATGCCCATATGGCAGTGCACCAGCAGGTGTCCTTCCTGCCGCTTCAGCGCCGACTCGCGCAGCTTCGCGCCGAAATCGAGGATCTCAGCGACATGGGCGTCGGTCGGATGCACGCGGCCGTCCTGCGGCGTGATGATGTCGTGGAAGCGCAAAGTCGTGCGCTCATGCGCCTCATAGGCCACGAAGGATTGCAGCTCCGGCAGGTCGGGATCGAGCAGCGACAGCACATGGCTGACCTTGCGCGTGCTCTGCGCCGGCAGCTCCTCGATCCCGCAGACGGTGAGCGTCGAAATGGCGATGGGCAGCATCGGCGTCGATCCCTGATCCAGAAGGCGCCGGGTTAATCCTCCCCGGCCGCTGCCGCAACCGCGATCGCCGCAGAGCTGCCCTGCCCTTCAGGGCCTGACCTCGTAGCGCAGCCACTGGATGCCCTCGCCGAGGGTCGTCGCCGCGGCGAGCGTGAGGTTGCTGCGCACGCCGTCGCTGAAGAGCCGCCCACCGGCTCCGAGCACGACCGGATAGACCATGAGGTTGTAGGCATCGACCAGCCCGGCGCGCTGCAGTCCGTGGACGAGCTTCAGGCTGCCATAGACCAGGATGTCGCCGCCGGGCTGCTGCTTCAGCGCCGCGATGGCGGCGAGCGCATCCCCGGCCAGGATCGAGGTGCCCTGCCAGTCGGCTCTTGTCAGCGTCGTCGAGGCGACATGTTTCGGCAGCGCGTTGATCTGGTCGGCGAAGGGGCTGTCGCTCACATGCGGCCAGACTGCGGCGAAGGCGTCATAGGTCCGCCGGCCGAGCAGCAGTGAGTCGGCAGCGTCGAGCTCGACCTGCTTCAGCCGCTCGCCTTCGGGCCCGCGCGTGAACGGCCCGGTCCAGTCGCCGAGGCCGGAATTCTCCATGCCCACGGGGTCTTCGATGACGCCGTCGAGCGAGATGTACTGGGTGACGACGAGCTTGCGCATGCTGCTTCTCCTCCGATCCGCCGAGCAGCCCTGCGCTGCCCCTTCTGCCCTGTCGTCGAAGCAGGAGCAGCGGAATCGACAGTGCCTTCCGAAAATTCTTTCCCCGGCTTTGCGCCCGTCAGCCTTGACCTTGCCATTCTCTTGGACGAAGAGGGCTTGCAAGGACCTCACCCGAAACCCCGGCCTTGCGCCGGGGTTTTTATTCGTGCGGGCGCTTGCGTCGGCGTGCTTCCGATCAAGCGATGGGAATCCGCGCCGACCCTGTAAGTCAGCGAGAGGGAATCATCCCCATGGCGAACGTGGTCGTGGTCGGCGCCCAGTGGGGCGACGAGGGCAAGGGCAAGATCGTCGACTGGCTCTCGAGCCAGGCCGATGTGGTGGTGCGCTTCCAGGGCGGCCATAATGCCGGACACACGCTCGTCATCGACGGCACCGTCTACAAGCTCTCGCTGCTACCCTCCGGCATCGTGCGCCCGGGCAAGCTCTCGGTGATCGGCAACGGCGTCGTCGTCGATCCCTGGCACCTCGTCGAGGAGATCGCCAGGCTGCGTACCCAGGGCGTCGCGATCAGCCCCGAGAACCTGCGCATCGCCGACAATGCGACGTTGATCCTGCCGCTGCACCGCGAGCTCGACCATTTCCGCGAGACCTCGAACTCGGCGCTGAAGATCGGCACCACCAAGCGCGGCATCGGCCCGGCCTATGAGGACAAGGCCGGCCGCCGCGCCATCCGCGTCATCGACCTCAAGGACGAGACCGTCCTGAAGGCCAAGATCGAGCGCCTGCTCGCCCATCACAACGCGCTGCGCCGCGGCCTCGGCATCGCCGAGATCGACGGCGTCGAGCTGCTGAAGCAGCTGACCGAGATCGCCCCGCAGGTGCTGCCCTATGCCGATACGGTCTGGGCCCTGCTCGACGCCGAGCGCCGCGCCGGCAAGCGCATCCTGTTCGAGGGCGCGCAGGGCGCCCTGCTCGACGTCGATCACGGCACCTATCCCTTCGTGACCTCCTCCAACATCGTCGCCGGCCAGGCCGCGACCGGCTCCGGCCTCGGCCCTTCCGCCGTCGGCTATGTGCTGGGCATCGCCAAGGCCTACACCACCCGCGTCGGCGAGGGCCCGTTCCCGACCGAGCTCTTCGACGAGATCGGCGAGCTGATCGGCCAGAAGGGCAAGGAATTCGGCGTCGTCACCGGCCGCAAGCGCCGTTGCGGCTGGTTCGACGCCTGCCTGGTGCGCCAGACCGTCAAGACCTCCGGCATCGACGGCATCGCGCTGACCAAGCTCGACATCCTCGACGGCTTCAAGGAGATCAAGGTCTGCACCGGCTACAAGCTCGACGGGCAGGTGATCGAGCACCTGCCGGCCGGCCAGCGCGACCAGGCAAGGGTCGAGCCGATCTACGAGGTGATCGAGGGCTGGGAAGGCTCGACGGCGGGCGCCCGCTCCTGGGCCGAGCTGCCGGCGCAGGCGATCAAATATGTGCGTCGCATCGAGGAATTGATCGGCGCTTCCGTCTCGGTGCTGTCGACCAGCCCGGAGCGCGACGATACGATCCTGGTCCAGAACCCGTTCGAGGGTTGACGGGCCGGGCCAACGCGGACATGTGAGGCCAATGGCCGATTTCCACCCCATTCTGGCGCGTGCGATCGCCGGACTGACCGACAAGTCGCCGGAAGCGCGCCGCGCCGTCTACGACCGGGCGCGCACGGCGCTGCTCGCGCAGTTGCGCAGCCTCGACCCGCCGCTTTCCGAAGCCGACATCACCCGCGAGCGGCTCTCGCTCGACGAGGCGGTATCGCGCATCGAGGCGGAGATCGCGCTCGCCGAGGCGATCGAGCCGAGCCTCCCGCCTTTGCCTCTGGACGAGCCGCCGCCGGCGCCCGCGGCGGCGCCTGCGCGGCCGGAGCCGAAGCCGCGCCCGGCCATCGCGCAGGAGCCCCCGCGCTTCGATGAGCCGGCGAGCGCCCGTGACGAGGCCCAGCCCATCCGCCCGCGCGTCGCCCCGCCGCGCAAGCGCAGCGTCGATCCCGGCCATGTCCGCACCGCCATCGTCGGCGGCGGCGTCGCACTCGCTGTGGCGGTGATCGCCGGCGCGGCCTATTACGTCAACAAGATCGCCCCGCAGGATCAGCAGGTCCGCCCGCGCGTCGAGACGCAGGCTCCCCCCGCCCAGCAGGACCAGGCCGGCAAGATCAGCGAGCGCGCCGGCGGCGAGCCGACGCCGACGCCGAGCCAGCCCTCCGGCCAGCGTCCGAGCCAGCAGGCCGGTACGCAGCAGGGCAGCGATCTCACCGTCGCCCAGCGCGCCATCCTCTATATCGAGGTGCCGGAGAACCCGCAGCAGCCCCGCACCGTGCAGGGCCGCGTGCTCTGGCGGCTCGACAGCGACACCGCCGGTCCCGGCCGGCCGGTCGAGACGATCGTGCGCGCCACCATCGAGATCGCCGATGCCGGGCTTTCGCTCGACTTCACCATCCGGCGCAACACCGATCCCGCTTTCCCGGCCTCGCATATCATCGGCATGCGCTTCACCACCTCGGGCGAAGCCGCGAACGATGCGATCCGCGAGGTCGGCGTGCCGCAGTTCAAGCTCGAAGAGGGCGAGCGCGGCGCGCCGCTCTCGGCCATCGCCTCGGCGCTGGGCGAGAACCTGTTCGTGTCGGCCCTCTCGAACGTGCCAGTCGAGTCCGAGCGCAATCTCGACCTGCTGCGCAACCGCAACTGGATCGACCTGCCGGTGCGCTTCAATTCAGGCCGGCGCGGCATCATCACCTTCGAGAAGGGCGGCGCCGGCAGCCAGACGATCGGCGATGCGCTGAACCGCTGGCAGGGCTGAGGCGAGACGCCTCAGCCCTGCTTCGATGCCAGCTGCCGCATGACCTCGACCATGGCGGGGTCCTCGCCGGCGAGGTAGTCGGCGAAGCTCGGCGCGATGGTCACCTTCGGCCGGAGATCGCCTGCCGGCACGCCGTAGATGTAGTTCAGCAGGAAGCAGGTCGTGATCTGCGACAGGCTGCAGCCGTGTTCCCAATCATGGAAGGCGGTGGTGTAGCGCAGCGCGAGCTTCGCGTTCGGCAGCACGGTGCCCCCGCCCTCGCCCCAGAACCGCGAGCGGTCGCCCATCGCCTCTCCCACGATGATGGCGCGCTCTCCGGCGAAATGTTTCAGCCGCGCCGCCGTGCTGATCGCCGCGGAGAAGGTGTGTGCGCCGGTCAGGATGAAGAGCCTGCCGGACGCAGGCAACAGCTCCGGCAGCCGGCGCGTGAAATCGGCCGTCAACGTGTAATTGCCGCCGGGATTGAAACGCAGATCGACGATGGCATTGCGAATGGGTTTCTTCGCCGCGTCGTCGAGCATCCCGGACAGATAGGCGGATAAGCCGACCGGTCCCTGATCGCTCACACGGTTGATCTGGACATAGAGCAGGTCATCAGCCAGAAAATCGTGCCAGTAATTCGCGTCGAGATGCGTGAGATAGGCCGGCAAAACGACGCCGTCGAGCACATGTCGCCATCCGCTCGACCGGCCCGGCGGCCCCAGATTGTCGCTCGGCCACACAAAGCGATCGTGAGGTGGGCGAGTGGCCGCCTTGGCGACGAGCTCGACCGAACCAACCGCCCCATCCGCGAAACGCATCTCAAAGCTGCTGCCATCGGCCGTCGCGGCAAGGCCAGCCGCATGGAGCAACTCCGGCGAGATCAGGAGGTTCGGCACGAACTCCCGGGCGAGATTTGCCGGCCCTCCGACATAGGGACGCAGCGCCTCGACCAATGCAGCGATCGGGCGTCCGTTGACGCCGAGCACTTGCCCGCCGAGAAGACGCTGCCTGTCCTCGTCGGTCGCGATCACGAACAATCCGTCGGCAAACCAGCCGAGGCGGATCGGCACGGCGTTGAAGCCGCGATCGCCCGCAAGCCCGAGCACATTGGTATGGCCGTTATCGGCCAGGGCCACGGCCTTCGCCGCAGCCAGCGCCAGGCCTGCGCGATCGAGTTCGCCGGCGCGCAGCTCGGTCGCAGCGATGGCCTGATCGAACGCCGCACGGCTTTGCGCCGTGAAGCTGCGCTCGATCTCTGGCAGGCGCCGCAGATGGGCGAGGTCCTGCAGGTTCCTGTCGCGTTGTGAAGCAGCCGCGGGGACATCCGCCTTCGGATAAGGCTTCAGCGTCGGATAGAGGATGCTGCCGAGCGGAATTGCGACGAGCGCAAGCAGGACCGAGACGCCAACCAGGAACCTCAGAGCATGTCGGCGCCATGATCGCCGGGGAAGCTCACCATCTCGTCGCATGGCCTGACCGGTCTCCACCGAATGGCGCCACGCTTACCACCGATCCGGACAGATGGCGGCAGCACGGAAAGGCGCCACCGGCCAAAGCCTCAGCCCCCAGACACCTTCTGGTAGTCCTTCACATCGGAGAAGCTGATCTCCGGCGCGCGCTCGGCGTCGTATTTCAAGGTGAACTGCGACGAAGCCATGAAGACCGGGTCGCCGTCGAGATCGTCAGCCATCGAGGACGGCTTGGCGGCGGTGAATTTCTGCAGCGCGACCTTGTCTTCGCTCGAGATCCAGCGCGCGATCGCGAACTGGCAAGGCTCGAAATCGACGGGAAGCGAATACTCCGCCTCCATGCGCTCCTTGAGCACGTCGAGCTGCAGCGCGCCGACGACGCCGACGATGGCGGGGGCGCCGTCATGCGGCAGGAAGAGCTGGACCACGCCCTCCTCCGCCATCTGCTGCAGCGCCTCGCGCAGCTTCTTGGCCTTCATCGCGTCCTTGAGCTTGACACGGCGCAGGATTTCCGGGGCGAAGCTCGGCACGCCGCGGAAGACGATGTCCTCGCCCTCGGTCAGCGTGTCGCCGATGCGCAGGGAGCCGTGGTTCGGCAGACCGACGATGTCGCCGGCAAACGCCTCCTCGGCGATCGAGCGATCGCGGGCGAAGAAGAACTGCGGCGCATTGATCGGCATCGGCTTGCCGGTCCGGACGAGCTTGGCCTTCATCCCGCGCGAGAGCTTGCCCGAGCAGATCCGCATGAAGGCGATGCGGTCGCGATGGTTCGGATCCATGTTCGCCTGGATCTTGAAGACGAAGCCGGTCATCTTCGGCTCATCCGCCTCGATCGGCCGCTTGTCGGCCGCCTGCGCCCGCGGGCTCGGTGCCAGACGCCCGAGCGCGTCGATCAGGTCGCGCACGCCGTAATCGCGCAGCGCCGCGCCGAAATAGACCGGCGTCAGATGGCCCTCGCGGAAGGCTTCGAGATCGAAGGGCTTGCAGCCCTCGCGCGCCAGGAAGACCTCCTCGCGGAAGGTGTCGGCGGCGCCATGGGGCAGCAGCTCGTCGAACAGCTTGTCGTCTTCGCCGTCGACCTTCTGGCCGGCATCGCTCTCGTCGCCCTTCTGGTTGCGGCGCAGCGTATTGCTGGCGAGGTCGAGCGTGCCGACGAACTCGCGCCCGCGCCCGACCGGCCAGGTCATCGGCGCGACGTCGAGCGCCAGCGTCGTCTCGATCTCGTTGAGCAGATCGAAGGGATCGCGCGTCTCGCGGTCGACCTTGTTGATGAAGGTGACGATCGGGATGTCCCTGAGACGGCAGACCTCGAACAGCTTCTTGGTGCGCGCCTCGATGCCCTTGGCGGCGTCGATCACCATCACCGCGCTGTCGACTGCGGTCAGCGTGCGATAGGTATCTTCCGAGAAGTCCTCGTGCCCTGGCGTGTCGAGCAGGTTGAAGACGTGCCCGTCATATTCGAAGGTCATCACCGAGGTGACGACCGAGATGCCGCGCTGGCGCTCGATCTTCATCCAGTCGGAGGAGGTCTGGCGCCGGCCGGCCTTGGCACGGACTTCGCCGGCGAGCTGGATGGCGCCGCCGAAATAGAGCAGCTTCTCGGTCAGCGTGGTCTTGCCCGCGTCCGGGTGCGAGATGATGGCGAAGGTGCGCCGGCGCGCATGGGGCGCCGCGGCAGCCGCCGCGCTGTCGATGGTCGAAAGATCGGTCATGGCGTGGTCAAGACAGGATGCCGCCCCTCCTGTCAATCGGGATAGGGGCCATCGCGACATCGCGATCAGCGCAGGCCCGGGTGGCATTCCAACGCAAATTTAACCAAACCATGCTTCTGTGGGCGGTGGGTTCCCAGCTGCGCCCCCTGACAAAGCCGCGGCCTGCCGTTTCGCGACACAGATGGCCACGCTGCGCACCATCTCGAGCCAGATCCTCGCCGCGATATCGCTTCTCGTCATCGCCGCCGCGCTCGCCGTCGGCCTCGGCGTCCATAGCCTCGGCGAATATGCCAAGGTGACGAACGAGATGCAGTCCGCCGCACGCCGTTCGAGCCTCGCCGAACGGGTCAACGGCCTGGTGAACAGCGTGGTGATGGAGTCGCGCGGCATCTATATGAGCGCCGATGCCGCCCAGGCCGAGCGCTTTGCCCCGCTCCTGCTGCAGGGGCTCGCCGAGATCGAGATCCTGATGGATGAATGGCGGCCGCTGATCGACGATCAGGACCGCGCCGCCTTCACCGCCGTCGACAGCGGCGTCCGCGAATTCACCCGTTTCCGTCGCGAGATCGTCCGCCTCGGGCGCGCCGACGCGATCGCGGCCGCGCGCGAGCTCGGCAACAACGAAGCCAATCGCGACAATCGCAGGGGGCTGAACGAGGCGCTCAAGCGCATCGCGGGCAGTTATGACAGCCACAGCGCCGCACTCGACACCCGCCTCGAAACGATGCAGCGCGACAGCGCCGGCCTGCAGATCGGCGTCGGCGCCCTCGCCATCCTGACCGGCCTGGGCCTTGCCCTGTTCGTGGTGAACCGGCGCGTCGCGCGCCCCCTGCAGACGTTGGCGGCAACCATGCGTGGCCTCGCCGCGGCGGAAAAGGTCACGGCAGTGCCGCTGGTGCAGCGCCAGGACGAGGTCGGCGACATGGCCCGGGCTGTCGAGGTCTTCCGCGATCATGCCCAGGCCCGCGAGACGCTCGAAGCGGCGGCTGCACACACCGAAGCCGGGCGCACGGCGCGTCAGCAGCGGATCGCCGAGGTCGTCGCCGCCTTCGATGCCCGCCTCGCCGACGCCCTGGAGACGGTCGAGACCGGCGCCCACACGCTGGAGGGGGCGGCGCGGGCCGTGAGCGAGATCGCCAGCGCCCGCACCGTCCAGATCGACGGTGCGCAGAACGCCTCGCAGGACGCCTCCGACAAGGTCCAGCACGTCGCCGTCGCGGCCGAGGAACTGTCGAACTCGATCGCCGAGATCGCCGATCGTGTGACGCGTGCGAGCGCCATGGTCGGCAGCGCCGCACGCGACGCCCAAGGCGTCAGCCGGCGGGTCGACGGTCTCGCTCAGGCCTCCGAGCGCATCGTCAACGTCATCGACCTGATCCGCGACATCGCCGAGCAGACCAATCTGCTCGCCCTCAACGCGACGATCGAAGCCGCCCGCGCCGGCGAGAGCGGACGCGGCTTCGCCGTCGTCGCCGCCGAGGTCAAGACCCTGGCGAGCCGGACCGCCGAGGCGACGAACGGCATCGCCAGCCAGATTGAAGCCTTCCGCGGCGAGGCCAGGGACGCCGTCGCCGCGATCAGCGCGATCGCCGCGACGATCACCGACGTCTCGCAGCATACCGGCGCCATCGCCGCCGCCACCGAGCAGCAGAAGAGCACGACCTCGGAGATCGCCCGCAACGCCCAGGCGACGGCCGATGGTGCCGCCACCGCTGCCTTTGCGCTTGTGAGCCTTGCCGCAGCCTCCGGCGAGGCGACCGGCGCCGCCTCGGACACGCTGCGCACCGCCGAGAACCTCGCCCGCGAAGCGGAGGCGCTGCGCGGCGCCGTCGCGACCTTCTTCAGCCAGATCAAGGCGGCCTGAAGCGGCCGCAGGGCCTTGGTCCGTTCCTCTGGAACCACCCCGTCATTCCGGGGCGCTGCGCAGCAGCGAGCCCGGAACCCAGAACCGATGCCCGTATGCTGTGAAGGCTCGGAAACCGACGGGCTTTTCCGGATGAGGCATCGGTTCTGGGTTCCGGGCTCAGGCCTTTCGGCCTGCCCCGGAAAGACGCGCGGATTTCACCGCAAACGCGTCTCAGTTCTTCAGCCGGTAGCCCGTCTTGAAGATCCAGGCGATCACCGCGATGCAGGCGGCGAGGAAGACCAGCGTCATCGTCAGGCTGACCACGATGCCGACATCGGCCGTGCCGTTGAAGCTCCAGCGGAAGCCGCTGATCAGGTAGACGACTGGATTGACCAGCGTCACCGCCCGCCAGAACGGCGGCAGCATGTCGATCGAGTAGAACGAGCCGCCGAGGAAGGTCAGCGGCGTGATCACCAGGAGCGGGATCGCCTGCAGCTTCTCGAAGCCATCGGCCCAGACGCCGATGATGAAGCCGAACAGGCTGAAGGTCGCCGCCGTGAGGATCAGGAAGAGCAGCATCCAGACGGGGTGGGCGATCTTCAGCGGCACGAACAGGAAGGCGGTGGCGAGGATGAGCAGGCCGAGCAGGACCGATTTCGTCGCCGCCGCCGCGACATAGGCGAAGACGGCTTCCCACCACGCGACCGGCGCCGAGAGCAGCTCGAAGATCGTGCCGACGAATTTCGGGAAATAGATCGCGAAGGAGGCGTTGGCGATGCTCTGCGTCAGCAGCGAGAGCATGATCAGGCCGGGCACGATGAAGGCGCCATAGGGAACGCCGTCGATCGCCTGCATGTGCGAGCCGATCGCCGCGCCGAAGACGACGAAATAGAGCGAAGTCGAGATCACCGGCGAGAGCACGCTCTGCAAGGGCGTGCGCCAGGTGCGGGCCATCTCGAAGCGGTAGATCGCCTTGATTGCGTGCAGGTTCATGCGTTCGCCCTCAGAAGGCCGACGAAGATGTCCTCGAGCGAGGACTGGCTGGTGCGCAGGTCGCTGAAGCGGATGCCGGCCTCGGCCAGGTCCTTCATCAGTGCGGTGATGCCGGTGCGCTCGGCCTTGGTGTCGTAGGTGTAGACGAGCTCCTCGCCCTGCGCCTGCAGCGTCAGCCCGTAGCCGGACAGAGCCTCCGGGACCGCCACGAGCGGGGCCTGGAGATGCAGAGTGAGCTGCTTCTGGCCGAGCTTGCGCATCAGCTCGGCCTTGTCCTCGACCAGGATGATCTCGCCCTTGCTGATCACGCCGACCCGGTCGGCCATCTCCTCGGCCTCCTCAATGTAGTGCGTGGTCAGAATGATAGTGACGCCGTCGTCGCGCAGGCGCCGCACCAGCTTCCACATGTCCTGGCGCAGCTCGACGTCGACGCCAGCGGTCGGCTCGTCCAGGAAGAGGATCTGCGGCTCATGCGCCAGCGCCTTGGCGATCAGCACGCGCCGCTTCATGCCGCCGGACAGCGTCATGATCTTGCTGTCGCGCTTGTCCCAGAGCGAGAGGTCGCGCAGCACCTGCTCGACGATCGCCGGATTCTTCGGCTTGCCGAATAGGCCGCGGCTGAACGAGACCGTCGCCCAGACCGTCTCGAAGGCGTCGGTGGTCAATTCCTGCGGCACGAGGCCGATCTGGCTGCGCGCAGCGCGATAGTCGCGGATGATGTCGTGGCCGTCGGCGAGAACCGTGCCGGTGCTCGGCCGGACGATGCCGCAGACGATGCTGATCAGCGTGGTCTTGCCGGCGCCGTTCGGCCCGAGCAGGGCGAAGATCTCGCCACGCCTGATGTCGAGGTCGACGGTCTTCAGCGCCTGGAAGCCCGAAGCATAGGTCTTCGACAGGCCGGATATCTGGATGATTGGTTGCATGGGCGAACGCTATACTCGCAGCACGGCAAAGGGATGAAGCGGGATGGTGCCGTTTCGCCCTGCCGGCACGACATCCCGCGGAATAAGAATGGCCGGGCGAGCCCGGCCATAGCAAGTCCTTCTACCAGATCCTGTCAGCGCATGAAGAACCAGAGCAGGATGATGATCGGAATCGGAACGCCCACCAGCCACAGAATGATTGAACGCATCGACGCTAACCCCTTGATTGTCATCGGATGAAGATGACGGGACAACGTCGTGGGGCGGGCGGCGGTTCCGCCGACCCTGAGCGATCTTATTTGTAGGCGATGCTGTCGATGATCGCCGACATCGCCGCATCATGCGTCTTGTGGCCCTCGGGCGAGGCCCAATAGGTCATCATGATGATCTTGCCGCTCGCGACGTTCGGGTTGATCGCGATGTAGCGGATGATCGACTCACCGTCCTTGCTCTTGGCCTTGAGCTCGGTGAACGACCAGGCCTTGCCCTTGACCTCCTGTTTCACCGTGTCGGAGGCGCCGGTGATCGTCACGCCTTCCTTCTCGAAATAGACGTTGTGCTCCTTCTGCAGCGTGTCGAGCTCGGCGGGCGCAATCAGCTCGAACCAGAGATAGATCTCCTCGTCCGGCGTCCTGATCTCGACGCCGCGCTTGATCTTCGCGGTCGTCCAGGCGTCCGGCACGGTGACGACCGCGACCGGGTCGGCATCGGTGATCTGCAGCGCCCCGGCAAAAGCCGGCAGGCCGCTGAAACCAGCGAGCGCAAAGGCCAGCGCGCAGATGGTCTTCCGCAACATGAGTATTCTCCCCCGGGATCGGCCGGGTCCCGCGCCCCTGCGCGCACCGTGATCCGCCAAGCGCGAGGGTGTGCCACAGCCCGCGGCGATGACAAGGCGGGCAAGCCGCGATTCAGGCCGGTTCGGCGGCGCTCGGGTGCCAGAGAAGTTGATAGCCGTTCACAAGCGCGGCCAGAGACGTCGGCGGCGTGACGACGGCGACCTGACCGGACGGTCGCGGCCGGCTCACGACGTAACCGGAAGGCGACCAGAGCAGGGCCTCGTCGCCGCGCAGTGCCAGGAACTCGCCCTCGGACGTCACGATCATCGCGCCATCCGGAAGGCCCTCCGCCGCCAGCCGATGCAGGCGCTTGCGGCGGCCGTCCCGGCGCTCGCAATCGAGCCGTTCGTCGATCGCAGGAAAGAGCGGCAGGTCGGCAAGCCCGAGCCCTACGACCAGCGCGGCCCGATAGGCATGCGCGTCGGCTCGTCGGCATTCGACGCAAGGCCGGTGCCCGGCGGCGAGCGCCGTCACCTCGTCGCAAAAGAACAGCTCGGTGTAGTAGCGGCCCCAGACATCGCGTTGGCGCCCCTTGAAGGAGAGCACGCAGCAGATCCACTGCTTCGTCGCGTAGAGCCGCGTCGGCAGCGCCCTCGTCGCAGGATCATGGAACTTGCCGCCGCGATTGCCGAACAGCAGGCCCCGCGCCGGATCGGCGAAGAGCGAGCCATCGGGGCGGATGCGGTTGGGCAGCGGCATGAGACAAAGCCTGGACCAGGACGACGCCCGATCATGTCATCAGCCCGCGGCCCTTGCGACACCGTGCCCGACTCGCGAGCTGTCGCGCTTTCCGGCAAGGTCCTTGCGTGCGGGCAACGCCGAGAACAGGCGCACCGAGGGGCAGGACGGCATGGACGGGACTACCGAAAACGGCGCGCCGCCGCTGGCCGCGCACCCGTCGCGCGGCACCATCCTCGGCGAGATCCATGCCCGCCCCTTCGCGCCGCTCGCAACGCCGCAGCGCCTGCTGCACTTCGCTTTCATGACCGACCAGGCACAGGCGGCCGCCGATCGCGAGGGGCTTGCCCGCTTCTGCGCCGAGCGCGGCGTCACCGGCCCGGCCGAGGGTGCCAAGCATCATCGCACCAGGCTCGGCGAAACCAGCCTGCGCTGGGAGCAGCACAGCGAGTTCACCACCTATACCTGGGAGCTGCCTTCGCCCGGCTCGACGCCCTTCCTGCCGGCGACCACCGTCCTGCCGCACGGCATGCATGCGCTGCCGCAGCCGGGGCCGCATCTGGCGTCGATCGACCTGCATCTGCTGCCGGAACGGGCGGCACCCGAACTGGATACCATGTTCGATGCAGCCAGCCTCGCCGCCTCTCTGGTCGATGGCGAGGCCGCGATTGCCGCGACCGATTTCCGCGCCGGCGCCGATGGCTTCGTGCGCATCCTCGTGCTCGACCGAGCCCTGACGCCTGCCAAGACCGGAGCGCTGGTGCAGCGGCTGCTCGAGGTCGAGACCTATCGCGTGCTCGCCTTGCTCGGCCTGCCCGAGGCGCATCGCCTCGCCCCCTCCGTGCGCAGGACCGAGGAGGTGCTGGTCCGCATCGCCGGCACGATGATGCAGACCGACGGGCTCGCCGCCGACAACGCCCTGCTCGACGAGATGACCGCGATCGCCGCGACGATGGAGTCGGAAGCTGCCTCGTCGAACTACCGCTTCGGCGCCAGCAGGGCCTATGACAGCATCGTCCGCCAGCGCCTGGAAGCGATCGACGAGACCCCCTATGGCGGCTGGCCGACCATCGCCGCCTTCCTGTCGCGGCGGATGGCGCCGGCGATGCGCACCTGCCAGATGCTGCAGCAGCGCCAGCTCGACCTGTCGCGCCGGCTCGCCCGCGCCGCCAACCTGCTGCGCACCCGCGTCGACGTCGCGCTCGAACAACAGAACCGCGACCTGCTCTCGGCGATGAACGACCGCACCCGCCTGCAATTGCGCCTGCAGCAGACGGTCGAGGGGCTCTCGGTCGCGGCGATCGGCTACTATGTCGTCAGCCTGTTCGGCTATCTCGCCAAGGGCGCCAAGGATGCCGGCTTCCTGCCGGTCGATGTCGGCATCGCGACCGCACTGTTCGTGCCGGTCGCGATCCTCGGCGTCTGGCTGATGGTCCGGCGCATCCGGCACGGCCACCGCGACAGCTAGCGCTGCACGACCACCTTGGTGCCAGGCCGGACGCGATCATAGAGATCCGTCACGTCGCGATTGGTCATCCGGATGCAGCCGGAGGAGACCGCGGCGCCGATCGTGTCGGGCTCGTTCGAGCCGTGGATGCGGTAGAGGCTTGAGCCCAGATAGATCGCCCGCGCGCCGAGCGGATTCTCCATGCCGCCTTCCATGTAGCGCGGCAAATCGGGCCGGCGCTTCAGCATCGCCGCGGGCGGGCGCCAGTCCGGCCATTCGCGCTTGCGCGAGACGATCTTGGTGCCGGACCAGCTGAAGCCCTGCCGGCCGACGCCGACGCCATAACGGATCGCCTGCCCCTGCCCGAGCACGTAATACAGCCGCCTCTGGCTGGTCGAGACCACGACCGTGCCGGGCGCCTGCTTGCCGCTCCAGGGCACGACCTGGCGCGGCACCGGCTGTTCGCTGAAGATGTTGAGGAAATCCGCAACCCCGCGGCTGAGCGCGTTGGAATAGGCGTAGGCGGGTGCGCAGAAAGCGAGACTGGTGACGACAAGTACAATGGCGCGCAGCATGATCATCCCTGCAACGCCCCCCGCCGGGATTTAACCGGAAGAGGCAAAGCAGGGTCAACCCCGGATCACCCCCGCAGGCCGGCGGTGATCGAGCGGCGATAGGACAGCGCCGCCGGGATCAGCGCCGCGAGCGAGCCGAGCAGCAGGATCAGCCCGACCTGGGCGAACTCCGCCGACCCCAGCGCGAAGGAGAGCCGCAGGCCCGTCTGCGCCTCGAACAGGCCGGAGACCGCAAGCGTCGCGGCGGCGCCGAGGCCAAGGCCGGCGAGGCAGCCGGCCGCGACCAGCCCGGCCATGCCGAGCCAGACCACCAGCAGCACGTAAGCCGGCGGTGCGCCGAGGGCACGCAGCACAGCATAGCGCCGCCGGCGGAGGCCGGTCACCGCGACGAGCAGCAGGAAGATTGCCGCCAGGATAAGCACGGCGTTGAGCACGGATGCGACGCTCAGCACCTGCCCGACATCGCCGAGCGTGCGATAGAGCCCGACCAGCACCTCGGCCGGGAAGAACGCCATGGTACCGCCCTGGCGATAGCGCGCCCTGAGCGCATAGGCGTCGGCGACCGCCTTCGGCTTCACCACCAGTGCTGGCACGCCCGGAATGCGCTGGCCGTCGAAGGGCGGGCCGAGCGCCGCATCCTCGCCGGCATGGCCGTTGCCGAGCCCGTGCACCTCCCAGACGCTCTCGACCGGCACCAGGATCGCCCGGTCGAAGGGCGAGCCCAGCCGCGGCAGGCGGCCGACCGCGACATAGGCGTGGCCTTCATGGCGATGGCTCGCTTCCTCGGCATCCGCGACGCCGCGCCTCGGCCAATGCCCGGCGATGGCATGCGAGGGCTCGATCTTGTCACCCAGCCTGTAGGTGACATCGGCGCCGAGGACGGCCTCGCCCTCGCGCGCGAACAGGCGGCCCTCGCTTGGCTGCACGCGGCCCCAGCGGCCAGCGAAAACGAGCGTGGTGCCGATCACCGGGTGGCCACGGGCGATGTCGCCGAAGGCGAGCGGAGCAACCGCGGCGACGCGCGGATCGCGGGCGAGTTCGTTGAGCAGGCGCCCATCGACCAGCGGCAACGCCTCGGGCTGAAGGTAGATCGCCGACATCACGAGCTGCGTCTGGCTGCCGGGCGCGCCGATCAGCAGGTCGAAATCATCGGCGGCGCGGGCCGAGGCCTGGCGCAGTGCCCGCTCCTGCGCGCCGATGGACACGCCGATCGCCACCGCCAGCGCAACCAGCGTCACGATCGCCGCCGCCGTCCAGCGCAGCGCCCTAAGGTCGGCGATGACCATGGGCAAAGGATTCACGCCGCGGCCTTCAGAATCAGCGGCCCGTCGCCAATCACCGCGACCTGCTGCATCCGCGCCAGCAGCACAGGATCATGCGAGGCGCAGAGCAGCGTCGCGCCGATCTCGTGTGCGACCTCGACCAGCAGTGACCCGACCTCGGCCGCATGTGCGGGATCGAGGCTCGCGGTCGGCTCGTCGGCGAGAATCAGCGCCGGAGCGTTGAACAGCGCCCGCGCGATCGCGACGCGCTGCTGCTCGCCGCGCGAGAGCACGGCGGCGCGCCGACGCAGATCGGTCAGCCCCATGCGCTCGGCGAGTGTGGTGGCGCGCGCGACCTGGTCGCTCGTCTGCCGCCAATCCGAGAAACTCGCCGGCAAGGTGATGTTGGCGAGCACGTCGAGCTCGGGCACGAGATGGAAGTCCTGGAAGACGAAGCCGACCGTCTCGCGCCGCCAGCGGTCGCGCGCCGCCCCCGGCAGCGCTGAGACCACGACGTCACCCCAGCTGATGCTTCCAGCATCGGGCAGGAAGAACCCGGCGGCGAGATGCAGCAACGAAGTCTTGCCCGAGCCGGAGGGGCCGCGCAGGCCGATCAGCACGCCCGGCGGCACCATGAAATCGGGAATGTCGAGCACCCGGAAGGGCCGCCCGTCGCCATCGCGATGATCGACCTGGATGCCGGAAAAATGCAGCGGCTGCGCCACGCCCGCCGACCGCTTAGACACTGTGGAAGCCGGCATCGACGAGCCTGATCTGGCTGACGAAGCCGGTCTCGGCATCGGTCGAGGAGCCGATCTCGAGCCGGCCGCTGACCGCGACCTTCTGGCCGGCGCTGACCATCGGCGTCGCGGCGCGCATGAACACGACGACGATGTCGACCGGCCAGTCGGCATCCGACTGGCAGAACGGGCAGATGGCGAGCGGCTCTCGCGTCAGCACGAAGAAATGGCTTTCCGGCTTCAACGGCGGCGCCATGTAGCCGACCATCCTGACCGGCTTGCCGCGCAGCGAGGTCGCCCGGTCGGAGAACTGGAAGCCGAGCACGCCAAAGGACTTGTAGAGCCCGTCGAAGGTCAGCGTATCCGCTTCGGCGGCAAGCGTGGGCAGCGAGACGGGCAGCGCCGCGAGCCCCATGAGGAGCCCGCGGCGGGACAGCGTCGGGAGCAGGTGCGGCCGATGCGAGATCATGCGTCCTGCCCCAACTCTAGTTCACTTGCCGCCGAGGGCCAGCGCCTCCGCCATGACGCGGAAGACGAAGACGTTCGGCTTGTGGCCGCGGAAGCGCTCGGCGCCCGGGCCCATGGCGGTGAGCAGCACGTCGTCGGCCGCATGGACACCGGAATTGGCGTCGAAAGGCAGGTTGCCCTGCTTGCGGGTGGCGAGCGGCCCGGTGCAGTCCTTCTCGTTGGCGACGTTGGTCTTGCCGTCCGGGCCCTTCACGGCCGGGACGCGCTCGCCGTCGAGATAGGGGCGGCCGGTGTCGCAGGTGTCCGGATAGCTGCCGAAGGCGACGGCGAGGCGGCGCGAGGTATCGAGCTTGGTCGGGTAGCCGTCGGCGTCGCGCGGACCGTAATTCGGCGGCAGCGACTCGTTGTAGGTGCCGAGCTTGTCGCGGAGCAGCTGGCCCGGGCGATCGTCGTCATAGGTGCCGATGATCGAGATCGGATGGGCGTGGTCCGGCACGACGATGATCAGCGTGTCGTTGCGGTCGCCGGCGAAGTCCTTGGCGACCTTGACGGCGTTGTCGAGCATGATCGTGTCGAACACCGCGCGCTCCCAGTCGAGCGAGTGGCTGTACTTGTCGATGCGGGCCGATTCCACCATCAGGAAGAAGCCGTCCTGGGCGCCCTTCAGCATCTCGATCGCCGCCTTGGTCTGCTCGACCACGTCGGGCTGATCCGGGAATTTCGAGATCGAGCCCTTCTTGGCGAGGCGCAGATCGAAGGCGCCGTCGATATTCGAGGTGTTGTAGAGGCCGAGCAGCTTCTTGGAACCGCCGGCGACCGCGGCGTTCATCTCGGTCTTGGTGGTGGCGAGCGCATAGCCCGCCTCCTTGAACTTGGCGATGAAGTCCTGGTCGTCGGTGCGCTTGGTGCCCGGGGTCGACTTCGGCAGGAAATTCGGCGAGCCGCCGCCCATGATCACGTCGGGCTGCACATCGAAGAACATCTTGACGATGTCGTTATAGTCGGAGCGGCGGCGGGTATGGGCGACCATCGAGGCTGGGGTCGCATCCTCGATCTCGGCATTGGTGACGACGCCGATCGCCATGCCCGTGCGCTTGCGCTTGATCACCTCGGAGATGGTCTCGACCTTGGGGTGGTCAAGCGTCAGCGCGTTCTTGGCGCAATAGATGCCGAGCGCGTTGACGCAGGACTTGTGGCCGGTGGTGTAGGCGCTGGCGGAGTTCGCGCTGTCGGTGACGATCGAGTCGGTGCCCGAGGTCGAGATCAGCGCCATGTTCGGCATGTCGTCGATGGCGAGCTCGCCGCCATAGAGGCCTTCCTGCCAGCCCTTCGACAGGATGCGCGCCGCGGTGCGGTGCGCGACCGACATGCCGTCGCCGACGAAGAGGATGACGTTCTTGGCCTTGCGCTCGGGCGTGGCGTAGACGGTCCAGTTGACGGTGGCCTTGTCGCTGCCCTGCGTCGCCTCGATGACGTACTGGCCGGCCGGCAGCTGCGCGCCGCGCAGCCAGAGCGCCGAATGCTTCTGGCCTTCTTCATTCTGGACGAACTGGGCCTCGCGGCCGAAAGCCTCGTTCACCGGCTTGCCGTTGATCGTGACCTTGACGTCGGCCGAGGCCGGAGCGTTGGGGAACTCGACCTTGAAGTCGAAGCGCGAGCCCTCGAGGATCTCGGCGCGGTTGAGCGGATAAATGGTCTGCGCCGTCGCCGGCGCCACGCTGGCGAGCATCGCCGCCGCCATCAGCCAAGTTCGCTTCTGCATGATACCTCTCCGCCCCAGTGAATCCGGTGGCCGGTCCGTTAGGCGCGCGAGATGACACTATGATTACTACGATCTCGACAAAATTGTAATGTTATAACAAATTACTATTGTTGAGATCGATGGACTTGGGATTTCGAGTCTACTTCCCGCGTAGCGGACACCGAACAGTCGCGGTGCCTATGCTAAAGCGCCCTTCCGCAAAGGGAGACGGCAGATGAGCACCGCAAGCGATGCCCGCTTCTGGGACCGGTCCTCGAAGAGCTATGCCAGGTCGCGGATTTCCGATCAGGCCGGGTATGAGCGCACGCTGAAGCGGACGAGCGCCCTGCTGAAGCCCGACGACAGCGCGCTCGAACTTGGCTGCGGCACCGGGACCACGGCGCTACGGCTTGCCGCTGCGGTCGAGAGCTATCTGGCGGCGGATCTCTCCGCCGGCATGATCGCCATCGCGCAGGAGAAGCTTGCCGCAAGCTCGATCGCGGGTCTCGCCTTCCGCGCCGCGACTGCCGAGGCGCTCGCGTCCGAAGCCGCTCGGTTCGATACGGTTCTCGGCTTCAACTATCTGCATCTGGTCCGCGACCTCCCCGGCACGCTGCGCAGCATCCATGCCTTGCTCGTGCCGGGCGGCCTGTTCATCTCAAAGACGCCTTGCCTTGGCGACATGAACCCGCTGATCAAGCTCGCTTTGCCCCTCATGCAGAGGGTCGGAAAGGCGCCCTATGCCGGCGTCTTCAGCGCGCGGGAGCTGAGCGGTCTCATCGCCGCGGCGGGCTTCGAGGTCGTCGGCACGGAACGCCATGCGAGCAAGGGCAAGGACAGTCGCCCCTTCATCGTCGCTCGCAAGACATAGCGTGAGAAGGCGGGACCGGACGGAGCTATTCGCGCCTGCTCGCGTTTGAATCAGCGAGCGTCGGGCGAGCCAGGCTTATCCTGACAACTCCTGACAAAACTCTTGCTTATCAGCCTCGTCATTGCACGAGGAAACGCCGAAAGGGACACCGCCATGCTGACCTTTTATCACTCGCCGCAGTCGCGCTCCTTCTCGATCCTCTGGCTGCTCGAGGAGCTCGGCCAGCCCTATGAGATGGAAATTGTCGACATCCGCGCCGAGGGCGGCCCGCCGGAGAGCTACCGCGCCATCCAGCCGCACAAGAAGGTCCCGGCGATCGTCCATGACGGCACCACCGTCACCGAACGCGCCGCGATCTGCCTCTATCTCACCGAGCAGTTCCCGGAAGCCAGGCTGGCGCCGGCAATCGGCGACAAGGACCGCCCGGCCTTCCTGACCTCGCTGGTCTATACCGACGCCGTGCTCGATCCGATCATCGCGACCTCGATCCACAAGTTCAAATACGAGGCGCGCGGCTTCTCCTTCGGCTCGCATGCCGACACGGTCGCCAATCTCGCCAGGAAGCTCGGCGAGCATCCCTATGCCGCCGGCGAGCGCTTCACCGCCGCCGACACCCAGCTCGGCGCCGGCATCCATTTCGGCATGAACATCGTCGGCGTGCTGCCGCGCCTGCCGGTGTTCGAGGCCTATATGGCCCGGATGATCGAACGCCCTGCTTTGCAACGGACCATGCAGAAGGACGGAACGCTGGAGCCGGGTCAGGTTCCCTGAGAGGACTCACTCCTCCTTGAAGCCATAGTCGGGAATGCCCTGCTCGTTGCCATAGTATTTGTACGGCAGGAACTTGCCCGACATGGTGATCCTCACCCGGTCGCCTTTGGGGTTCGGCTCGCGCTCGAAGGCGATGTTGAAGTCGATCGCCGACATGATGCCGTCGCCGAACTCCTCCTCGATCAGCGCCTTCCAGGCGGGGCCGTTGACCATCACCATCTCGTAGAAGCGGTAGATCAGCGGATCGGTCGGCGGCATCGGCGTGCCGGTGCCGCGATAGGGCACCTCGTTGAGCATGCGCTTCTCGGCTTCGGAGAGGCCGAACAGCGCCGCCGCCTTCTCGGCGAGCGGCTTCACCAACTTCATCTGGCCGAGCAGGGCACCGATCACCAAGACCTCGGACATGCCACCGATCTCGTCGGTGATCTGTTTCCAGCTCCAGCCCTTCTCGCGCTTGATGTCGAGAATCTTCTCGGTGAGCTCTTCGCGCTTCATCTCGTCCTCGCAGGTCGCGACCGCCGATGGCTGCGGTCGGAGGACAGCTAGCAAGGCACGGGCCAAAGCGGCCGCGAGAAGGGAAGCTGCGGACGTCCGCTCAGCGCCGGCCGAAGCGGAACTGCTCCAGCGCCGCGATCTGCTGCGCTACGGGCGAGACCTGCGCCGCCAGCGAAATCCCCTCGAAATGGCGGCGGCCGCGGAAGCGGGCGCGCTCAAAATTCGAGCGACCGTCGAAGGCGGCGTTGCTGAACCAGGCGCCGCGGTCGAAGCGGGCGGCGGCGAAGTTCGCCATCTGGCCGAAGCGCGTCTCCTCGAAGCCGGCATTGCCGGCGAATTCGGCCTCGCCGAAATCGGCTGCGCCTGCAAAGCGGCAATCGCCGAAGCCCGCCTCGCCGGCATGGCGCACGCCGCGGAACTGCGTCACGCCGTCGAAGCGCGAGCCGCGGAACCAGGCATCGCCGACGAATTCCGCCTCGACGAAGCAGGCGACGCCCTCGCAGCGCATATCACGGAATTCGGCGGTGCCGTGCAGGGTCGCCGCGCCGAAATCGGCATCCCCGGCGAAATGCGCCCGATCGAAGAAGGCGTCGGCCCGGAAGCTGGCGTCGCGGAAGCTGGCGGCCCCGTGGACATGCGCTTCGGAGAACCAGGCGTCGCCGCAGAAGGCGCTGCCGGAAAAGCGCGCCGCCGCCGGGAAGATGATGCCGGCGACGTTGAAATCGCCCTCGAAGATCTCGTCGACCAACTCGACATCGGCGAAGAGGCGCCAGAGCGCCAGCAGCGCGCCGTCGGCCTCGATCCGGCCGCGCAGGCGCATCATCTCGCCGGCCCAGCCATTCCAGGCCGCGGAGCCCTCGCCGAGCCGCGCTAAGGTCGCCTCGCGCCGCGCCGCCATGAAGGCAGAGGCCTCCGGCCCGGCCGCGCCGAAGCGCGCCGCGCGCTGAGCAGCGGCGAAGGCGGCCTGATGCGGCCGCGCCCAGGAATTCAGCTGCAGGAGTTCGGCGCGCGCATCGGGCACGAGCCGGAACAGGCTGGCCATGTCTGGATGACGCCCCGGTTAACGATTCATTAGCCATAAGCGAGCCGCCGATCGGGTTCAATCGCTGCTTTGTTCCACAGCGTTGCTCTCTTCATGCTGCGGCGCGTCAGCCACCCGCGTGTTTCATCGCCCGGCGCAGCACATCGTTAAGGCTACGGGTCGATAACCCTCTGTGGCGTAAGGCATTTGAAGTATTTTCGGGGCGATCCTGACCTGTATCTGCCACGCGGAATGTCAGCGCCGATGAACGCACCTTCGCAGCCGATCCTGTTCACGGTGCCAACCGAGGCAGTGGCGGCGCCGCCATCGAAGCACCATATTGGTGAAGACGATGCAGTGAAGGTCGGTGGCGGCGAACTGATTCCCACGATCTTCATCGCCCGGAACTGAGGGACGTTATGGACCTGATCGCCCGCTTCATTCTCCGCCTCGGCGCCCTCCTCGCTCCGGCCCAGCCGCAGCTGAAGCCGATCCCGGTTCCGGTTCGCTGCCCCCAGGCGCGCCGCTGAGCCGACGGCGAACGCCTCTCGATCCCTATCGGGCGAGCTGTCGAAAGCCCGCTCGCCTGTGCTCTCTCTCAGCATCGTCATCGGTCGGCGGCAAGCCTCTCCGGCCTTGACAGCAACGCGTCCGCCCCCAACTCTATGGGTATGACGACGAAGCATCGCCTCGTATTCCGGGTCGCCCCGATCGCGGAATCCTAGCCCCGGACTCGGCCCGAGCGCGCCCCGAGTCCAGGGGTGCCGTCGATGCTGTCCGCCGTCATGGCAGCACGATCTTCCAAGGCGTCTCCCCCAAAAGAACCTCTTAGACTTTACCGGTCGCGCCCTGGCGCCGCCGTCGTGCGCGTCATCGCAGGACACCAGACCCATGACCCAACTGAACCAGAAGACCCATCGCAAGCCGAAGATCATCGTCGGCGAGATCGACCATGAGCGCCTGACCGGCCTCGCCACCACCGCGCTCGAGCGCATCCCGGAGGTGGCCGAAGAGCTGCTCGCCGAGATGGACCGCGCTAAGGTCGTCGCACCGGCCAAGCTGCCGGCGGACGTCGTGCGCATGGGCTCTTTCGTCACCTTCGATTCCGACAGTGCCCAGCACCGTCGTGTCCAGCTCGTCTATCCCGGCGAGGCCGATATTGAGCAGGGCCGCATCTCGGTGCTGACGCCGATCGGCGCGGCGCTGATCGGCCTCGCCGCCGGCCAGTCGATCGCCTGGACCGCCCGCGACGGCAAGAAGCATGTGCTGACGGTGACCGCGGTCGAGCAGCCGGCCATGGCCGCGGCCTGAGCGGAAAAGATCTCCTCCCCTCGCCTGCGAGGGGAGGACGATGCCGCGCTCAGCCGGCCGCCATCACCTTCATGATCTCGCCCTGAGGCTCGGCCCAGCGCAATTCGCTGAGTCGGAGCATCGCGTTCACATGCGCGAAGACCTCGCTGAAGGCGAAGGAGAGCTGGTGCGGATCGAGCGGCCGCGTGAACATCACCGGCACCAGCTCGGCGACCGAATGCGGCCCCTTGGCGACGGCTCCGGCGATCAGCCGGCAGCGTTCGGCGTGATGGGCAGCAAGCGCAGCGCAGCGCTCCTGCAATCCGTAGAACGGCAGTTGATGGCCGGGCAGGACCAGCGTCCCGGGCGGAATCGCTTGTGGCAGCGCCCTCAGCGAACGCAGATACAGCCCGAGCGGATCGCCCTCCGCATCGACCGCCCAGACGCTGATGTTCGGCGTGATCTTGGCGAGGATCTGGTCGGCGGCGAGGAAGACGTTCGCCTCCGGGCAGTGGAACATCAACTGCTCCGGCGCATGGCCGTCACCCGCCAGCACGAAGAAGTCGCGCCCGCCGATCCTGAGCACATCGCCGGCGACGACGCGGGTGAAGGTCGGCGGCAGCGGCGTCACCTGCCTGAGATAGCCATGGCCAAGCGTCGAGACGACCTGCGTCACCTCGGCCGAGAGGCCATGACGCTGGTAGAACTGCTTGTAGACCGGCGCCTCGGACGCGCCCGGGCTGAGCGAGATGTTGAGGCAGCCGAGATATCCGGTCTGGCTGGTCAAAAGCGGCGTGCCGAAGCGCTCGCAGAGCCAGCCGGCCAGCCCGATATGGTCGGGATGGAAATGCGTGACGAAGAGCCGGGTCAGCCGCTTGCCGGCGAGCGCGCCGGCCATCAGCGCGAGCCAGGCCTGCTTGGTCGCCTCGTCGCCGATGCCGGTGTCGATCACCGCGAAGCCGTCGCCATCCTCGATCAGGTAGATATTGACGTGGTCGAGCCGGAACGGCAGCGCGATCCTCGCCCAGAAGATGCCGGGCGCGACCTCGATCAGCTGGCCGGGGGCCGGCGGCTCGGGGAACGGGAAGATCAGGCCGTGCGGATCGGGAGCGTGCAATTTGGTCAGCCCTGAACAATGTCTGCAGGGTTCATAGCAGGCCATGATCGCGCCGGACAACGGTTGTTAAGCCTCGCGCGGCAAGATCGACGGCATGAGCGATTTCGACACCCTGCGGCGCGACTGGCTCGCCCATCTCGGCCATGAGCGCCGGCTCTCGCCGAAGACGCTCGAGGCCTATGGCCGCGACATCGAGCAATTCGCCAGCTTCCTGACTCATCATCTCGACGCGCCGCCGACATTGAAGGCGGTCGCCGCGCTGAAGCCCGCCGACCTGCGCGCATTTCTCGGCTATCGCCGCCGCGACGGCGTCGGCAACCGTACCTTGATGCGCCAGCTCGCGGCGCTGCGCTCGCTTGCCCGCTTCGGTGAGCGCAGCGGCCGGCTGACCGCCGCCGCCTTCGCCGCGACGCGTGGACCGCGCCTGGGCAAGGGCCTGCCGCGCCCGCTCGACGCCAAGGCCGCCGCCGCAGTGACCAAGGCCGACAGCCGCGCCGGCGAGGAGCGGCCCGACTGGGTGCTGGCGCGTGATGCCGCCGTGTTGTCACTACTCTATGGCAGCGGCCTGCGCATTTCCGAGGCGCTCGGTCTCAAGCGCTCGCAGGCACCCGTCAGCACTGCCGATGCCCTCACCGTGCTCGGCAAGGGCGGCAAGACCCGGATGGTGCCGGTGCTACCGGTCGTGGTCGAGTCGATTGCTGGCTATCTCGCGCAGTGCCCCTGGCGGCTTGCGCCGGAGGGGCCGCTCTTCGTCGGCGTCAAGGGTGGGCCGCTCTCGCCGCGGATCATCCAGCTTGCGGTCGAGGGTCTGCGCGGTTCGCTCGGACTGCCGGGCAGCGCGACGCCGCATGCGCTGCGCCATTCCTTCGCCACCCATCTGCTCGGCCGCGGCGGGGACCTGCGCGCCATCCAAGAGCTGCTCGGCCACGCCTCGCTCTCGACGACGCAGATCTATACCCGCATCGATTCCACTCGCCTGCTGGCGGCTTATGATTCCGCCCACCCGCGCGCCCGGGGATAAACTCCTTACCTTCGGTAAAATCGTCTTGATTCCGTCACGTGGACCGGCCATCACGCCCGGCCTTTCCGGGGGGAATCACTGATGGCCTCAGCCGCACCAGACGTCACCGAAGAAAATCAGCCGACCAGCAAGATCAACAAGCGCATCGCGCTCCTGATCGGCATTCTCGCGCTCCTGCTCGCCTTCTCCGAGATCGGCGGCAAGAACGCCGAGCAGGACGCGCTGGCGAAGAACATCGAAGCCTCCAATCTCTGGGCCTTCTTCCAGGCCAAGACGATCCGCGGCACGACGCTGCGCACCGCCGCCGACGCGATGGAGGTCGACCTCGCCGGCGCAACCGATCCGGCCGTGCGCGAGCGCCTGCAGAAGCGCATCGACGGCTGGAAGGCGACGATCGCTCGTTATGAATCCGAGCCCGAGACCAATGAGGGCCGCAAGGAGCTGATCGTCCGCGCCAAGGCGGCCGAAGCCAAGCGCGATATCTCCAGCGCCCGCGACGACAAATACGACATCGTCTCGGGCCTGCTGCAGATCGCGATCGTGGTTTCCTCGGCGGCGATCATCACCGGCGTCGCACTCCTCGCCTGGACCGGCGTCGGCCTCGGCCTGCTCGGGCTCGCTTTGATGATCATCGCTGAAGTCGCGCCAACCGCGCTGTTCTGATCACGTAAGGGCGCGACCGCTCAGTAGTGGATCGCGCCCTTCGCGCCGCCGCCGCAGGCGATCGCGTCGCCATTGATCGCAACGCTGCGCGGCGAGGCCAGGAAGGCGACGATGTCGGCGACCTCGGCCATGTCGACCAGCCGGCCGATCGTGACATTGGCCGCCATGCGGCGCTCGACCTCCTCGGCAGCCAGCCCTGATGCCGACACCCGCGCCGCGATCACGCCCGGCGTCTTCTCGGTTCGCGTCGTGCCGGGATGCACCACGGTGACGTTGATGCCCTTTGGCCCGAGCTCGTCGGCGAGGTTCTTGGTCAGCGCCGCTACCGCGACATTGCGGATCGAGCCGATGGTCGAGCCGGTCAGCCGCGCCGCCAGTCCGCTGATGTTGATGATCCGGCCCCAGCCACCCGCTGCCATCATCGGCGCCGCCTCGCGGGCCATCCTGAGATAGCCCATCACCTTGACGTTGACGTCGTCGAAGAACAGCGCGTCGGTGATCTCGGCGAGCTTCGGAGGCGCCGCCTGCCCGCCCGGCTTGGCCGCGGCGTTGACGAGGATGTCGAGCCCGCCCAAGGCCGCGACGGTGCCAGCAATCACCGCCTTCACCGAGGCATCATCCTGTGTGTCGACGGTGAGGCCGACGACCTTGCGGCCGGTCTCCTGTGCCAGCTCGGCCGCAGCCGCATCGAGTTCGGCCTGGTTGCGCGCAGCGATGACGACGTCGACGCCCTCCAGAGCCAGCTGCCGCGCAATGGCGCGGCCGATCCCCTTGCTGCCGCCCGTGACGAGAGCGCGCTTGCCGTTCAGCATCAGATCCATGGTGAAGTCCTCGAAGGCAGGATCGCAGGGGCGCCGACAGCGACATTCCCCGCGCTTTCGTAAGGCATCCTGCGCGAGCCGCGCGACCCGGTCCAGCGCAGCTGCCACACCCCTGCCCTGCCTCGATTGCGAGAGTGCTTGACCAACTCATATCTCTGTGGTTATGAATTAACTCATAGCCAACGGGTTATCGATTGTGATGTCAGACGCCCACGACATGCTGTTCAGGACGCTCGCCGACCCGACGCGGCGCGCCATCTTCGAGCGCCTGTGCCGCGACGGCGAGCTGACGGTCGGGGCCCTGACCGCGCAGGCCGGCGTCTCCCAGCCCGCCGTCTCCAAGCATCTCGGCGTCCTGAAGCAGGCCGGCCTGGTGCGTGACCGGCAGGCAGGCCGTCAGACCCATTACAGCGCCCAGCTCGGCGCCCTAAGCCCGCTGATCGACTGGACCAGCCAGATGGCCGGCTTCTGGGAGGCGCGGTTCGACGACCTCGAAAATTTGCTCGCAAGGATGGATCAATGACCACCGCCACGCAGACCCGCTCCGTCACTGTCGAACGCGAGATCGCCCACCCGCCGGAGAAGCTCTGGCGTGCCCTGACGCAGCCGCATTTGATCGCGGAATGGCTGATGAAGAACGATTTCGCGCCAGTCGTCGGCCATCGCTTCAACCTGCGCGGCGAATGGGGCGGCGTGCTCGATTGCGAGGTCCTCGACATCGAGCCGAACCGGATGCTGGCGTATAGCTGGGACTTCGCCCATGACGACCCGGCCTTCAATCTGAAGAGCACCGTGACCTTCACGCTCACCCCGACGCCCAAGGGCACGCTGCTGCGCATGGAGCAGGCCGGCTTCCGGCCGGAGCAGAAGCAGGCCTTCGGCGGCGCCAGGGCCGGCTGGCAGGAATTCTTCGGCAAACTCGAGCAAGTGCTGGAGCGAGCGGAATGAATGCCCGCCTCGGTCCTCATCACACGAAGGAGGTCCCGTTGACCTGGAATGACATCATCCGGCAGGGCCATCGCTGGCTCGCCATCATCTTCACGGCGACCGTCATCGCCAATTTCGTCGCCATGGCGCTGGGGCCGCCGCCGGCCTGGATCGTCTACTCCCCGCTGCCGCCGCTGTTCCTGCTGATGTTCTCCGGCCTCTATATGTTCGCACTGCCCTACCTCGCTGGCGGGCGCGGCGCACGGCGAGCTGGCGGCTAGGAGAAGTATGATGGCCGGAAAGACCTCGAAGGCGGCAGCGAAGCCGAAAGCCGAAGATGAGCAACCCATCCTGCTCTCGGGCGGCAATCCGCAGATCGCCAAGGGCTATGGCGAAGCACCGGTACAGGCCTATATCGCTGCCATGCCGGGCTGGAAGAGTCCGCTTGGCGCTCGCCTCGACGGGTTGATCACCAAGGCCGTCCCCAGCGTCAGGAAAGCGGTGAAGTGGAACTCGCCGCTTTACGGCATGGAGGACGATTACTGGTTCCTCGGCATCCATGTGTTCGCAAAGTATGTGAAGGTCGCCTTCTTCCGCGGCGCCTCACTCAATCCGCTTCCACCCGGCACCTCCAAACAAAAGGAGGTGCGCTATCTCGACATCCGCGAGAATGACGAGCTCGACGAGGCGCAATTCACCGCCTGGGTGAAGCGGGCTGCCGCCTTGCCGGGCGAGAAGATGTGACGACGAGGATATCGGCCCCATGAAGCAGACGAACGACAAGGCCGGGGATGCAATCTCGGCCTCCGAACAGATCGACGCCCGGATCGCGGAGTTGACCGACTGGCGCGGCGCAACGCTCGCGAAGGTCCGCGCCATCATCCGGCAGGCCGATCCCGAGGTCGAGGAGACCTGGAAATGGCGCGGCGTCCCGGTCTGGGAGCATGCCGGCATCATCTGCACCGGCGAGACCTATAAGGGCGCGGTCAAGCTGACCTTCGCCAAGGGCGCTTCGCTCCCTGATCCCGCCGGCCTGTTCAATTCCAGCCTCGACGGCAACACGAGGCGCGCCATCGATATCCACGAGGGCGCTGCGATCGACGAGGCGGCGTTGACGGCGCTGATCCGCGCGGCCGTGGCGCTGAACACGGCCGGGAAGAAGAAGTAGCGCAAGCCGTCATTGCGAGGAGCGCAGCGACGAAGCAATCCAGAAGGACTTGGCGCTCGGCCGCTCCTGGATTGCTTCGCTACGCTCGCAATGACGCTTCAGCCCGCGGCACACGCGGCCATTCCGGCCCCTGCCCACGCAGCCGCTCCCAGGCCCGCGCCATCTGCAGCACGCCGAGATCGTCGAAGCGCTTGCCGGTGATCTGCAGGCCGATCGGCAGGCCCGACACGGTCATGCCGGCATGGACCGAGATCGCTGGCTGGTCCGACATGTTGGCCGCTACCGTGAAGACGATGTGCTCGAACGGCCGCTCGGGATCGTGTATCGGCGAGGCCAGTTCGGCGGCAAAGCTCGGCACCGGTGAGACCGGCGAGAGCACATAGTCGAAGGGCTGTGCCGCCTTCAGCGCCGCATGGCGGATCGCCAGCATCTGGCTCATGCCGCGATGCACCTGCGCCCCGCTGAGCGCGCGGCCACGCTCGGCCCAGGCGTAGATATAAGGCAGCACCTTGTCCTGCCGCTCGCGCGGCAGCGCGCCGATCTCGGCCCAGGCGCGCTGGCGCCAGAAATCGTCGAGACCGTCGAGCATGTCCTGCGTCAGGAAGGCCGGAGCCAATTCAACGATCGCGCCGACTTTGCGGAAGGCATCGGCCGCCCTGGCGATTGCCGCCCTCACCTCAGGCTCGACCGGCAGGCCGATGCCAGCTTCCAGCTGCAATCCGATCCTGAGCCCGCGCGGCTCGCGCTCGAGCTCGTTCCAGGCGATCTCCTGCGGCGGCAGGCTCATCGGGTCGCGCTCGTCCGGCTTGGAGAGCTCGCGCATCATCAGCGCCGCGTCGGCGACGGTGCGCGTCATCGGCCCGGCGACGCGGCCGTAATAGGTCGGGTCGATCGGCACCCGGCCGAAGCTGGGCTTCAGGCCGACCAGCCCGCACCAGCCGGCCGGCAGGCGGATCGAGCCGCCGATATCGGTGCCGACATGCAAGGGGCCGTAGCCGGCCGCGCCCGCCGCTCCCGCTCCGGCCGAGGAGCCGCCCGGGTTCTTGCTGAGGTCAAACGGGTTGCGGGCGAGTTCGTGGAAGCTCGACAGGCCCGATGAGAGCATGCCGTAATCCGGCATGGTCGTCTTGGCGAGGATGACGCAGCCGGCCTCGCGCAGGCGCTGCGCCGGCGGGGCATCGGCCGCAGCGGGGCTGAGCTCCATCGCCGCCGTGCCGAGCGGCACCGCCGTGCCTTTGGTCGCGATGTTCTCCTTGATCGTGCAGGGCACGCCGTCGAGCGGCAGCGCCTCGCCGCGGCGCCAGCGGCCCTCGCTTTCCTTCGCAGCGACGCGGGCACCCTCGGGATCATAGGCGTAGAGCGCCTTGAGCGACGGCTCCCAGAGCGCGATGCGCTGGATCACGGCATCAGTGACCTCGACCGGCGAGAGCTCGCGCGAGCGGAAGGCCCGGAGCATGTCGACGGCGCTGAGATCGGCGAACTCGATCATGAGTGGAACTCCGCATGCATAATCACATCAATCCCGCGAATGGCGCATGCGCGGATCGACCGCGTCGCGCAGGCCATCGCCCAGCAAATTGAAGGCCAGCACCGAGAGCGCGATCGCCGCCCCCGGGAAGATCGCAAGCCAGGGCTGCGCCGCCATGAAGGTCTGCGCCTCGTTGAGCATCCTGCCCCAGGAGGGAGCCGGCGGCTGCGTGCCCAGCCCGAGATAGGACAGGCCGGCTTCAGCCAGGATGGCAAGCGCGAACTGGATCGTCGCCTGCACCACCAGCACGCCGGCGATATTGGGCAGGACGTGCTGGCGGGTGATCGCCATCTCGGTCAGCCCCGCAGCGCGCGCCGCCAGCACATAGTCGAGCGCCCAGCATTGCAGCGCCGCACCCCGGGCAAGTCTGGCGAAATAGGGCAGGCTGAACAGCGCGATCGCGATCACCGCGTTCATCATGCCGGGACCCCAGACCGCGCTGATCATGATCGCCGAGAGCACGGCCGGGAAGGCGTGGCTAAAGTCGGCCATACGCATGATCAGGTTGTCGAGCCACCCGTCGCGCCGGATCGCGGCGATCAGCCCGAGCGCGCTGCCGACGGTCAGGCCGAGGCCGACCGCGCCAAGGCCCACCGCCAGCGAGTTGCGGGCGCCGACCATGATCATCGAGAACACGTCGCGGCCGAACTGGTCGGTGCCGAACCAGTGCTCGGCCGAGGGCGGCCGCAGGCGCTTCAGGATCGCCATCTGCGTCGGCTCATAGGGCGTCCAGAGATAGGAGATCAGCGCCATCGCGACGACGAGCCCGCCGAGCAGCAGGCCGGCCAGGAAGGACGGCGAGGCCCACCAGCGCCGCGGACGGGAGCGTGGTGCGACCACGCTCATGACGCCTGCCGCAGGCGCGGGTCGATCAGCCCGTAGAGCAGCTCGATCGCGAAGTTGATGAAGACGACCAGCGCGGAGAACAGCATGACGAGGTCCTTGACCACGATCAGGTCATGCTGGGCGATCGACTGGAAGACCAGCCGGCCGAGGCCAGGCAGGGCGAAGACGTTCTCGATGATGATCGCGCCGGCCAGCAGCACCGAGAATTGCAGGCCCAGCACGGTGACGACCGGGATCAGCGCATTGCGCAGCACATGCCGCAGCATGGTGCGCCGCCGGCTGACCCCCTTGGCGCGGGCGGTGCGGACATAGTCCTCCTGCATCGTCTCCAGCATGGCCGAGCGGGTGACACGGGCGAGGATCGCCGCCTGCGGCAGCGCGAGCGCGACGGCCGGCAACAGCAGCGAGCGCAGCGCCGGCCAGAACCCGGCCTGCCAGCCCGGAAAGCCTCCGGCCGGCAGCCAGCCGGCGCCGACGGCGAAGACCAGCACAAGCAAGAGGCCGAACCAGAAATTCGGAATGGCGAGCCCGGCCTGGGCGAAGACCATCACCGCGGCATCGCCGGCGCGGTTGTGATTGGCGGCAGCGAGCGCCCCGAGCGGGATGCCGATGGCGGAGGCGAGCAGGATCGCCATCGAGGCGAGTGGCAAGGTCACCACCATGCGCTCACCGATCAACTGCGTCACCGGCACACGATAGGTGTAGCTGAGGCCGAGATCGCCAGTGACGAGTCCGCCGATCCAATTGAAGAAGCGAAGCGGCGCCGGCTGGTCGAGCCCCATCTCGACCCGCAGCGCCGCAAGCGCCTCCGGCGCCGCGTTGAGCCCGAGCGTGACCGCCGCCGGATCGCCCGGCAGGATCTCCAGCACGAGGAAGATGACGATCGCCGCGCCGAGCAGCGTCAACGCGAAGGCGAGGAGACGGCGGAAGATGTAGGTGGTCATCAGATGAACCCAGCGCCGTCGCCGCGAGCAGCCAGCGTCATTGCGAGGAGCACAGCGACGAAGCAATCCAGAGGCGGCAGAACTCCACGTCCCCCTGGATTGCTTCGCTGCGCTCGCAATGACGGCGAAGCTGTCACAACCGTTACCGCCAGCGCACCTCCACCAGCGGCGTCAGCGGCAGCGGCCAGTCGGTCCACATGCCCTCCAGATCGGCCCTGGTCACCGTGATCTTCGGCAGGATGAAGAGGAAGCCGTTGACCGCGTCACGCGCCAGCATGCGCTGGGCGTCGCCATAGAGCTTGTTGCGCTGCGCCTCGTCGACGGTTCGGTCGATGGTTTCGATCAGCGCCTTGAACTCGGGATTTTTGTACTGGAAGTAGTAGTCATCGCGGGCGTAGTTGCCGATGTCGAGTGGCTCGGTATGCGCGATAATGGTGAGGTCGAAATCGCGCGCCTTGAACACCCGCTCCAGCCATTGCGGGAATTCGAGCGGCTCGATCTTGGCGGTGATCCCGATCTGGGCCAGCAGCGCCGCGATGATCTCGCCGCCGCGCCGGGCATAGGCCGGCGGCGGCAAACGCAGCGTGCATTCGAAGCCCTTCGGGAAACCAGCAGCCGCCAGCAGGGCCTTAGCCTTGGCGAGATCAACCGGATAGGTCTGCGTCAGGTCGACATAGGCCGGGTGCAGCGGCGAGAAATGACTGCCGATATAGTCGACGTCGAAGCCGTAGATGCCGAGCGCGATCGTCTTGCGGTCGAGCACATGCGAGATCGCCTGGCGCACCCGGATATCGCTGAACGGCGCCTTGGCGTTGTTGATGGCGAGGATGGTCTCGCCCTCGGTCTTGCCGAGCGTGACCTTGAGCTTCGGATCGGCCTTGAGCTGCGGGATCGCCTCCGGCGCCGAGAGATTGGTGAAGGCGTCGATGTCGCCTGCGCGCAGGGCCGCGACCTGCGCCTGCGGATCGGAGATGAAGCGGAAGGTCGCCTTGGCGAGCGCAGGCTTCGTCCCCCAATACTCGTCGTTGCGCGCCAGCTCGAGCCGGTCGCCGCGGTTCCAGCGTGCGAACTTGAACGGGCCGGTGCCGACCGGGCTGGTCTTGTTGTTGGCCGCCGTCACCGGCGAGACGATGATCGCATCGCCCCATGAGAGTCCGTAGACGAAGTTCGCCGTCGGCTGCTTCAGCTTGATGATGACGGTGATCGGATCGGGCGCCTCGATGCTCTCGATCGGCGTGAAGATCCAGCGCTGGGCATTGGTCGAATCGGGTGCGACGGCGCGCTCGAAGGAGAATTTCACATCGCGCGAGGAGAGCGGCGTACTGTCATGGAAGCGGGCATTCGGCCGAAGCTTGAAGGTGTAGGTGAGATTGTCCGCCGCGAGCGTCCAGCTCTCGGCCAGCGCCGGCACGAGCTTGCCGGTCCGGTCCATCGCCACCAGCCCTTCGAAAATGTTCTGCAGTACGACCTCGCGGATCGCCTGGGCTGCGCCCGAGGTCGGGTCGAGCGTCGGCGGCTCCAGCGTCATGCCGATGGTGACGCTGTCCTTGGCCTGCGCGAGCGCGACGAGCGGAAGCTGGGTTGCGAGCGCGGCAAGGCCTGCTCCCGCCAGAAGATCGCGCCGCGTCGTCATCGTGCCTGCTCCCTGCTGTGGCGGGGCAAGATGGCGCGGGAGATGGGAGCGAGGCAAGAGCACTGCGCGCGCGTCATGCTCGGGCTCGACCCGAGCATCTCAGGCCGGAAGAGGCTCCGATCAGTGCCTTCTCGTCACGAGATTCTCGGGTCTCCGCTTTGCTCCGCCCGAGAATGACCGCCTTTCACACAAAATAGTCCGGATAGCTCGCCTTGAGATGCACGAGATCGGGCAGCAGCGTGCCCAGATGCTGGCGCATCGCGACGACCGCGGCCGAGGCGTCATGCCGCCTGATCTCGTCGACGATGGCGAGGTGCTCGCGGATCACCATCGCCATCCGCCCCGGCACCGGCAGCGTCATCCGGCGGCAGCGGTCGATCTGGCTCTTGGCTGCATGGGCGAGCTTCCAGACGCCGGGATAGCCGGCGATGTCGGCGAGCGCCTCATGGAATTCCTCGTCGGCGAGGTGGAAGCGTTCCTGGTCACCAGCCTCATGCGATTCGTGCAGCACGGCGATCGTCGCATCGAGTCTTGCGATGTCCTCCGCACTCGCCGTCCGCGCCAGCACCTCGACCGTGGCGCATTCCAGCGCCTGGCGGATGAACACCGCCTCGGGGATTGCGCCGGTCGGGATGCGGGCGACGAAGGTGCCGGCCTGCGGGAAGATCTCGACCAGCCCCTCTTCCTTCAGCCGAATCAGTGCCTCGCGCACCGGCGTTCGGCTCATGCCGAAACGGGCGGTGAGATCCTTCTCCGAGAGTGGCACGCCCGGCCGCAGCACCATGTCGAGAATCTCGCGGCGAAGCTCGTCCTGCACGACGGAGGCGGCCGTGGCGCGACCTGCGGACGCTGCGGCGAGGCGCTGCGGCTTGCGCTCGCGGCGCAAAGTCCCGGTCTCGCCTATTCCTAGCGCCTCCGACATTGTCCTATCCCGGCCATGATCGCCTCCTTACTGGACCACGATGCACGCTTCGCGACCACCCAAGGCGTAACACGGCCGAGCAGTGCATACTAGTATATTAGTATATTGACGCATCACCCATGCCGGCCCTATGGTCCGGCCCGATAGAGGAAACGCCAGCGATGCTGCTGCACGACGATCGCCTTTTGCCTGCCGAACCGGTGACGCGCAGCATTGCGCGCCGCCTCTATGCCGGCGTCCGCGACCTGCCGATCATCTCGCCGCACGGCCACACCGATCCGCGCTGGTTTGCCGAGAACAAGCCGTTTCCCGATCCGGCGACCCTGCTCGTCAAGCCGGACCACTACATCTTCCGCATGCTCTATTCGCAGGGCATCAAGCTCGAGCAACTCGGCATTGCCCGCAAGGACGGCGGCGAGGTCGAGGGCGATCCGCGCCAGATCTGGAAGCTCTTCGCCAGCAACTGGCATCTGTTCCGGGGCACGCCGACCCGGCTCTGGTTCGAGCACGCCGCCTTCTCGATCTTCGGCATCACCGAGCGCCTCTCGGCCGAGAGCGCCGACCGCATCTATGACCGCATCGCCGAGCAGCTGGAGCAGGACGCGATGCGTCCGCGCGCGCTGTTCGAGCGCTTCAAGATCGAGGCGATCGCCACGACCGAAGGCGCACTCGACCCGCTGAAGTGGCATGACATGATCAGGGAGTCCGGCTGGGGCGGCAAGGTCGTCACCGCCTATCGTCCCGACAGCGTCGTCGACCCCGAGTTCGAGGGCTTCAGGGATAATCTCGAGCAGTTCGGCGAGCTGACCGGCGAGGATGTCGGGAGCTGGAACGGCTATCTCGAAGCCCATCGCAAGCGTCGCGGCTACTTCATCGAGCGCGGCGCGACCTCCTCCGACCATGGCCATGCCACGGCCCGCACCGCCAACCTGACGCCGGCCGAGTGCGAGAAGCTCTTCGCCAAGATCCTGAAGGGCAAGTTCTCGGCCGAGGATGCCGATCTCTTCCGTGGCCAGATGCTCACCGAGATGGCGAAGATGAGCCTCGATGACGGGCTCGTGCTGCAGATCCACCCCGGTTCCTACCGCAACCACAACCCGCATCTGTTCGAGCAGTTCGGGCGCGACATGGGCTCCGACATCCCGCGCGGCATGGACTATGTCTCGGCGCTGAAGCCCCTGCTCGACGCGGTCGGCAACGAGCCGAACCTCACCGTCATCGCCTTCACCCTCGACGAGACCAGCTATTCGCGCGAGCTCGCCCCCCTCGCCGGCCATTACCCGGCGCTGAAGCTTGGACCGGGCTGGTGGTTCCTCGATGCGCCCGAGGCGATGCTGCGCTTTCGCGAGCTCACCACCGAGACCGCCGGCTTCTACAACACCGTCGGCTTCAACGACGACACCCGCGCCTATCTCTCGATCCCGGCGCGCCACGACGTCGCCCGCCGGATGGACTGCCACTACCTCGCCAGGCTCGTCGCCGAGCACCGTCTCGACGAGGACGAGGCCGCCGAAGTCGCCCATGATCTCGCCTACCGCCTGGCCAAGGAGGCCTACCGGCTGTGACCAGCGCCACCAAGACCATCGACGAACGCCAGGCCGCCCATCCGCGTGATGTACGCGGCTACGACACCGAGGCGCTGCGCCAGGATTTCCTGATCGAGCGCATCTTCGTGCCCGGCGAGATCGCGCTGACCTATAGCCATTACGACCGCATGATCGTCGGCGGTGCGACGCCGGCGGCCAAGCCCCTGACGCTCGATCCGTTCGCGCCGACCGGCACGCCCTTCTTCCTGGCGCGGCGCGAGCTCGGCGTGATCAATCTCGGCGGCGCTGGCTCGGTCACCATCGACGGCGAGCGCTTCGAGCTGCCCAGCCTCGATGCGCTCTATGTCGGGCTCGGCGCGAAGGAGGTCTCCTTCGCCAGCGCCGATCCGGTCAACCCGGCCAAGTTCTATTTGACCAGCGCCCCGGCCCATCGCGAAGCCAAGCACCAGCTCATCCGCAAGGAAGACGCCAACACCATCCATCTCGGCTCGGCCGAGACCTCGAACAAGCGCACCATCCGGCAATACATCATGCCGAACAGCACCGGCACCAATCAGCTGGTGATGGGCATGACGGCGCTGGAGCCGGGCTCGGTCTGGAACTCCATGCCCTGCCACACCCATACGCGGCGGATGGAGGCCTATCTCTACTTCAATCTCGACCCAGCCCATCGCGTCTTCCACTTCATGGGTGAGCCGCAGCAGACCCGGCACCTCCTCGTCGCCAACGAGCAGGCGGTGATCTCGCCGAACTGGTCGATCCATTGCGGCTGCGGCACCTCGAACTACTCCTTCGTCTGGGCCATGGCCGGCGACAATGTCGAGTTCACCGACATGGACGCCGCCCCGGTGGAGACGCTGCGCTGATGACGACGCGCTCGCCCTTCGCGCTGGATGGCCGCACGGCGTTGGTCACCGGCGCCAATACCGGCATCGGCCAGGGCATCGCTTTGGCCCTTGCCGAGGCTGGCGCCAAGGTCGTCGCGGCTGGCCGCTCGAGCATGGCCGAGACGGAGAAGCTGATCGCCGATGCAGGGGGCACCTGTTTCGCACTGCAGGCCGACCTCCAGCAGGACGGCATCGCCGCACGCGTGATCGAGCAGGCGCAGGCCCTCGCCGGCCCGCTCGACATCCTCGTCAACAATGCCGGCATCATCCGCCGCGCCGACGCGCTCGACTTCAGCGAGAGCGACTGGGACGAGGTGATGAACCTCAACCTCAAGGCCAATTTCTTTCTGGCCCAGGCCTTCGCCAAGGCGGCACTCGCCGCCGGCCGGACCGGTCGCGTCGTCAACATCGCCTCGCTGCTCTCCTTCCAGGGCGGCATTCGCGTCGCCTCCTATACGGCGAGCAAGAGCGGCCTTGCCGGGCTGACCCGACTGCTCGCCTGCGAGTGGGCGGCCAAGGGCATCAACGTCAACGCGATCGCGCCCGGCTATGTCGAGAGCAACAACACCGAAGCACTGCGCGCCGATCCCGAGCGCAACGCCGCGATCCTCGCCCGCATCCCGGCCGGACGCTGGGGCAAACCGTCGGATATCGGCGGCGCGGCCGTGTTCCTGGCGAGCGATGCAGCGGCCTATATCCACGGCGCGATCCTTCCCGTCGACGGAGGCTGGCTGGCGCGATGACAGACCGTCTCAACTCATTCTTCCAGCACGACGCTGATATCGCCTGGGAGCCGACCGAGCCCGGCGTGAAGCGCAAGATCATGGCCTATGGGCCGGATCTGATGGTGGTGCGCGTCGCCTTCGAGCGGGGGGCTGTCGGCAAGGCCCACCAGCATCCGCACCGCCAGGCTTCTTACGTCGAGAGCGGCGTCTTCGACGTCACCATCGACGGCAGGATCAGCCGGCTTTCCGCCGGCGACACCTTCTTCGTGCCCGAGAACCTCGTCCATGGCGTCGTCAACATCGAGGCCGGGCAGTTGATCGATTCCTTCACACCGATGCGGACGGAATTTTTGTGAGAGATCGCCGCGCCGGCCGTGCCGGTGCGGCTCCCGTCAGGGGACAAGAACGACCGGAATAAGCCGGCGACTTTATTGGGGAGAGGACAAGACCATGCTCAATCGACGGAGTTTCTCCGCGCTCGCCGGCGTCGCCTTCGCCGCGCTGCTCGCGACCTCGGCTCAGGCGCAGAACGTCACCCTGCGCTCGACCGACATCCACCCGACCGACTATCCGACGGTCGAGGCCGTGCGCCACATGGGCAAGCTGCTCGAGGAGCGCACCCAGGGGCGGATCAAGATCAACGTCTTCCACTCGGCCCAGCTCGGCCAGGAGAAGGACACGATCGACCAGACGCGCTTCGGCGTCATCGACATCAACCGCATCAACATGGCGCCGTTCAACAACCTGATCCCGGCGACCAATGTGCCGTCCTTGCCCTTCATCTTCCGCTCGGTCGAGCACATGCGGAAGGTCATGGACGGCAAGATCGGCGACGACCTGCTCAAGGAGTTCGAGAAGCACGACCTGATCGGCCTCGCCTTCTACGATTCCGGCTCGCGCTCCTTCTACAACTCCAAGAAGGCGATCAACACGCCCGCCGACATGAAGGGCATGAAGATCCGCGTGCAGCAGTCCGACATGTTCGTCGCGTTGGTCTCGGCGCTCGGCGCCAACGCCACGCCGATGCCGTTCGGCGAGGTCTACTCGGCCCTGCAGACCGGCGTCATCGACGGCGCCGAGAACAACTGGCCGTCCTATGAATCGACCCGGCATTTCGAGGTCTCGAAGTTCTATTCGGTGACCGAGCACTCGCTCTCGCCGGAGGTGCTGGTGATGTCGAAGAAGAGCTTCGACAAGTTCAACGCCGCTGACCAGGCGCTGATCAAGGCCGCAGCCAAGGAATCGGTCGCCAAGATGCGCGAGCTCTGGGACGCCCGCGAGAAGGCCTCGGAAGCCAAGGTCAAGGCCGGCGGCGCCCAGATCAACGCGGTCGAGAAGCAGCCCTTCATCGACGCGATGAAGCCGGTCTACGACAAGTTCGTCACCGACGCGAAGCTCAAGGATATGGTCGCCGCCATCCAGGCGGTGAAGTGACGTCCTGGGGGGGGGGGGGGGGGGGGGGGGGGGGGGGGGGGGGGGGGGGGGGGGGGGGGGGGGGGGGGGGGTA